>CAYSNV010000039.1:0-8195 GCA_964432545.1 uncultured Candidatus Bathyarchaeia archaeon
CTTCAAGGACTCCGTCATCCGCGTTAACGCGTTCCTCACCCTGATCTCGTTGAAGTCTCTCTCCCCGCAGAGGAAACTCTCAACATCCTCCACGTCCGGCTCCCTCCATTCGAGGTGGTAGTCGGTTGAGACTTTCGGGGAGAGAAAGATCTGCCTTATCTCTTCGAAGTTGGGGGGAATGGGGAGTCCTTTCCCCTCGGCGGCCTTCTCAAGGCCCCCGTGCTCTTTGATCAGCTTAAGCGCTGTCTTCGGCCCGATCCCTTTTATTCCATCAGGGTTAAAGTCGGTTCCGACGAGTATCCCCAAGTCGACAAGCTGTTCCCGTGATATGCCAAGCTCGGACATTACCCTGCTCAGCTCGATCAGCTCCGGCTCCACCTCAACATACACGTTCCTTCCGGGAAGCTTCCTCCTCCCGCTGATGGTGAGGTTCCTTACAAGGCGGGGAGCGTTAAAAAGCAGCGAGTCGTAGTCTTGGCTTGAGGCTGCCCAGACATCTCCTTTCGAGGCCATGTAGGATGCCTGAGCCTCCCCCTCTGAGGGCGCTTGAACCCACGGAATCCCCAGACACGCCAAGAGGCGCTTCGCATCATCGACCATTTCATCTTTGAGTTTTGAGGTCATCTGAGCGTACTTCCTGGCGGTCTCGACGTCTCCCTTGCTCCGCGCCTCCTTGTACTTGAGAACCGCCTCCTCCTTCACCGCCTGCCTGTACTTGATCTCCGCCTCCTTCAGGGTCGGGGGTTCCCCATCGAACACGTAGACAATCTTGACGTCACTCTCCACCATGTTCACGGTCCTATAGAGGACACCGCTGAGATGACTGGTGACGCGGCCCGCCCTGTCCATCAAAGGCTCACCGGTCGCCCCGCGGATGATCGCGAGAAACTGATAGAGCGCGTTGTACCCGTCCACAGCGATCCTGCGGCCTGCAAGCTCGTTCAGGCTCGTCGCCTTCTTCGGGACAAGGTCAGAGAGGTCTACGCCCAAGAGATACACACCATCTACTACATTTTGAGGATTAGCTTCTCACGGTATATATGTCTGCGGGATCGAGAGGAGAACGGAGGCCGCAAGGCCGCTGACATGGGTGCACATGCGGCCCTCCATCGTAAGCTTTCTCTTGAGGCCGCACATAACGGCAATCCTCTAGCCGGCGCGATTGGTTTGCTGGATGACTCCCACTGTAACTCTTGAGGCTGCAGTTGTCATACAATGTGACACGTTGTGTCTATCCACCTCCTCCTAACGCTATTCGAGCACTCGGGTCTGGCGTAACCGAGTCCCTGCAACTTCGCAACCTTTCTGCGCGCGCTATTCATGAAACGGTATCAGCGCCTCGTGGAGACCTCGAGGCGACGAGCTTCGGATTTGAAAACATGACGAAGGGTGTGTCGATCATCGTTCAGTTTCACTCATCTCCCCTTTTCAAAGGTTCACAACTAGGTATAAAGCAAGAACGCCATGTCTTTCAAGTCATGGATGAATTGCGTTTAAATATTGATCGGAATAAATGAATTTGGTAGTTTCATGAAGAGAACCAACATCTTCATCCTCACCCCTACAATAACGCAGCAGAATGTGCTGAGGGAAAGGGCCACTAACTGTGCTAAACTGTGGAATGAGGTAACCTACCGTAGAAGGCAGGCGTACCTTAACTACCAACCAATTGATTGGGAGTACAGGGACCTCTATCGGAAATACTCTCCACTGGTCGACTCGGCAACAGCTCAGCAAGTCATCAGAAAGAACAATGAATCATGGAGAGGCTTCTTTGTATTGAAGCGATTAAAGCGAGAAGGCAAACTCCCACCGAACATCAAGAAGGTACGAATGCCAGGCTACTGGAAAAGGGACGGAAAGTACAAGCTCATGATGGTGTTGAGAAATGATTCGTACAGTGTTAGGAATGGGGTCATGAAACTACCGAAGAAGTTGAAAGTGTCTATTAAGGGCAACCCAAAATGGAGCGGTAAGCAGGGCAGGGCTGAGGTCATCTACGATGCCCTAGATCGTAAGTGGCGTGTCTTTCAGGCTGTGAAAGTTAAGCCATTGTTCAAGCCGAAGGGCTCCAAGACATGCTACATCGATCTCGGCGTTATCAACCTTGCCACCATCTGGGTTGAAGGATGGAGGCAGCCGATAGCGTTCAGCGGAAGAAGCCTCTTGGCGGATTGGTGGCATTGGAACAGGAGGATAGCAAAATATCAGGGCGAACTCGAAACAATCAACGGGAAGAAGAGTTCGAAACGCCTTCGTAGGCTGTACAGGGCGAGGCAACGGAGATTCCGGCAAGCCATCAACACCATGACAAGAAACATTGTGAGAGACCTCCACGAGCTCGGTGTCTCAAAGATTATCGTTGGGAACCTGATAGGCATCAGAGAAGGAAATCATAAGGGAACAAAAACCAACTCAATCATCCACAACTTCTGGAGCTACGACTACCTAGTCCAGCGGCTAAAGACTACAGCACAGGAGTATGGCATGAAAGTGAAGGAAGTAAGCGAATATAAGACCTCATCAATATGTGTGCGATGCTGCTCAGAATATGCCGAGAGAAGTGGCAGACTCTTCAAATGCATGGACTGCGGACTGGAAGCGCACAGGGACGTTATTGGCGTGTTGAATATGGTGAACCTCTACGGAGGAACAGCTATCAGGGTGATGGCACACCCTAAACTTCTAAAATGGGATGGTGTGATGTGGCAGCCTAAAAGGGCAATGACCCACGAACCGAGGAACATTGTAGAAGCTAGAATCCCACGAATTTATTCGTGGGAGTGTCAATCATGTGGTCGGATCTAGGCACTAGACGGGTTTAGATGTTGCAGGACATGAGCTTCGAGCAGTACTTCCCCCAATCCTCGACCTATACAGCCGATGTAGGGGATGTCAAGCTGGTCGGGGTGAAACCGAGCTCCATCTGCCTCATCTGCCGAGGAGGGAAGATGCTCTGCGGAAAGGTCAGCTGTCCCCTCGTCTCGAAAGCGGTCTCCCTCTCAAAGTATCACAGCATGATTGACTCCAACCTCGTCGACGGCTCAACACCTCCCGGAGTGTTCGTAGGGCATGTAGGATATCCCTGCGTTTACATCGGTCCGATGATTCCCCCCTTCCACGGCGACACGGGCATCCTAGACTCCCCGGAGCAGTGGATGGGGAAGAGCATAGACGAGATCATCGATCTCCGCTACGCGCTCATACGTGGCAAAACGAGAACAAGGGCCACCGCGGTTCACGACTCTCGCCTGATTCAGACTTTGCAGGAGCTCTCCATGGCTGAGAAGCCCGTCGACTCCGAGGCCCTTTTCAAGAAAAAGCCTGACAAGACGTTGTACCTGAGCGAGTTTTCCCAGCCCTTCGGGCCCTCTGCCTTGCTGGAGGACTTCACGACCAGCAGTATCGACGTGGATTCCAGAATCGAGAAGGCCTACTACGACCGTGATCTCAAAGCCTCACACGCGATCATCAACCTCTATGACCGCGGCCTCGAGGTCACCAGAATCCAGAGGTGCTTGAGCGCGGGCATGTTCGGTGTTGAGGAGGCGCGGAAGCTTGTTCCCACGCGATGGAGCATTACCGCCGTCGATGACATGATCTCAAAGAGACTGGTGGAGAGGGTAAAGGAGTACCCCACCGTCGACGAGTACCGCGTCCACCGGTTCAGCTACCTCGACAACCTCTACGTCGTCATCCTGATCCCGCTGGGGTGGGAGTTCGAGTGGATAGAAGCATGGTTCCCAGGGACGACTTGGAACATCAACGGCGCATCGGCTGAGCTCATCGGCGACTACGAAGGCTACCGCGGCCGAACAACCTACGCCGAAGTGGGCGGATGCTACTACTCCACGCGACTCGCCGCGGCTGAGAGCCTGGCGAAAGAGAGGAAGCAGGCCTGTGTGTTAGCCCTTCGCGAGATACACCCGGGCTACACCCTCCCTGTCGGCGTCTGGAACGTCAGGGAAAGTATCCGCAAGACGATGAAGATGAAGCCACAGACCTTTGACACCTTCAAAGACGCGCTCACTCACGCCCTCAGCGACTACGTCATCCCGCGGGAAACATGGGTTTCCCGCAGCGTCATCCTCAGGAAGATGCTCCACCAGAGAAGACTCGACCATTTTCTACGTTGACATCTCATGGTAAACTACACCTACATCTCCTGCCGGACAGCCCTCTCGACAAGCAGACTCCCCGGACTCGACTACTGCCTGAACCCCTACATCGGCTGCGAGCACGGGTGCAGATACTGCTACAGCCCTTCCATCCTGCGAAGATTCAACGAGCCGTGGGGAAGCTACGTCCAGATAAAGGCCAATGTGGCAGAGGTCCTTCTCTCCAATCTCGCCGCCAAGAGACCCGGCACCGTCGGTGTAAGCACCATCACCGACCCCTACCAGCCCGTCGAGGAGAGACTTGAGCTTACAAGGAGGTGCGTCGAAATCCTCGCCGCAACCCGGTTTCACACCTCAATCCAGACAAAATCCGATCTCGTCGCCAGAGACTTCGAGATCCTTCACCCTGACAGGTGCGACCTCGGCGTCACCATCACCACGCTCGACGATGACCTTGCCGCTCGTCTGGAGCCGCATGCGCCGAAACCGAGCGCCCGGGCGTTGGCGCTGACAGAGGCATCGTCTCAAGGGATACCCACCTGGATCTTCCTTGGCCCTCTCATCCCCTTCGTCAACGACGACGAAACAAACCTGAAAAGCATCTTCCTGCTTGCCCAAAAGACACGGAGCCACATCATCCACGATAAACTGAATCTGAAGCATGACACCCTACAAAATCTGACACCCGTCCTCAACACGCTCGGGCTTGAGCCGCAGAAACTGAAAGAACAGCTTGATCCGCACTCTGACTTCTGCAAGAATCTGACTTCAACGATCGAGAAGCTGGGCTCCGCATATGAGGTGAGGGCAGAGCCCGCTTTCGACAAGCCTTTAAAGGCTCGCCAACTAACACTCCTGTAAACGGGTTCCCGTGAAGCAGCCTCGCATCGTATTGCAGGAAGTTAAAGGGTATGCCAGCGAAGAACAAGATTAAAAGGATCCAGAAAAGGGATGGCAGGATCGCTGACTTCGAGCCCCAAAAGATCACGGAAGCGATCAAAAAGGCTTTCACCGCGGTGGGAGGTCAGGCGGAGCCAGCCCCGGCCTTGTCAGATGAGGTTGTCCAACTTATCAATGAGAGGTTTGCGGATCGGATACCCGGTGTAGAGGACGTTCAAGACATCGTCGAAGAAGTGCTCATAAAGAGCGGATACGCCGATGTCGCGAAGGCCTACATCCTCTACCGCCAGAAGAGGGCTGAGATCCGCCGGCTGAAAAGCTTCATCGGCGTCTCCGACGAGCTGAAGCTCTCCGTAAACGCCGTCAACGTTTTGGAGCGCCGCTACCTGCTGAAGAACGAAGAGGGGAAGATCGTAGAGACCCCAGCCCAGCTGTTCAAGCGGGTTGCCAACCACGTGGCATCGGCCGAAAAGCTGTACCAGAGAGATGCCGACCTGTCGGCATCCGAGGAGGAGTTTTACAGCCTCCTGACAGGTCTGGATTTCCTTCCCAATACCCCAACCCTGATGAACTCGGGAACCAAGATCGGACAGCTCTCAGGATGCTTTGTCATCCCTGTTGAGGACTCGATGACCAGCATATTCGACGCCCTCAAGTACATGGCCCTCGTTCACAAAAGCGGCGGCGGGACGGGGTTCTCCTTCTCCAAGCTGCGGCCGCGCGGCGACATCGTCAAGTCGACGAAGGGGGTGGCCTCCGGGCCCGTCTCGTTCATGCGTGTCTTCAACACAGGAACCGAGGTCATCAAGCAGGGTGGAAAACGGAGGGGCGCCAACATGGGCATCCTCCGCGTCGACCACCCCGACATCCTCGAGTTCATAACATGCAAGACCCGCGAGAACTTCCTGAACAACTTCAACATCTCAGTAGCCGCTACCGACGACTTCATGAAAGCTGTCAAGGAAGGGAAGGAGTACAGCCTCGTGAACCCGCGCAACGGCGAAGTGGTTCGAAAGCTGAAAGCGGCAGACGTTTTCGACCTTATCGTCACCATGGCGTGGAAGACAGGAGACCCTGGCATGATCTTCATCGACAGGATCAACCGGGCCAACCCCACCCCCCACATCGGCCAGATCGAGGCGACGAACCCTTGCGGCGAACAACCACTCCTTCCTTTCGAGTCCTGCAACCTCGGCTCAGTAAACCTCTCCCACATGATCGCCGACGGAAAGATAGATTTCGACAAGCTCAGGAAGACCGTTCGGCTTGCCGTCCGCTTCCTCGACAACGTGATCGACATAAACCACTACCCCGCCAAACCCTTTGAGGAGATGACCAAAGGAAACCGCAAGATAGGCCTAGGGGTGATGGGCTTCGCGGAGACGCTCATCAAGCTGAACACCCCCTACAACTCGGAGGAGGCGGCTCAGACAGCGGAGAGGCTCATGCGCTTCATCCAGAAGGAGGCCCACAAGATGTCGGCCGAACTGGGCGAGACGCGGGGCTCGTTCCTCAACTTCAAAGGAAGCCCCTGGGAGAAGAAAGGCTACAGCGCCATGCGGAACGCCACCACGACAACAATCGCACCCACCGGCACCATCAGCATCATCGCCGGCACCACCAGCGGCATCGAGCCGCTGTTCGCGGTCACTTTCGTCCGCAACGTCATGGAGGGCACCAAGCTTCTTGAGGTGAACCCTCTCTTCGAGGAGATGGCGAAGAAGGAGGGATTCTACAGCGAGGAGCTGATGATGAAGATCGCCAAGAAGGGTTCGCTACAGGACTTCGCCGAGGTCCCAGAGAAGGTGAAACGGCTCTTCGTCACCTCCTTCGACGTGGCCCCCGAGTGGCATGTCCGGATCCAAGCCGCCTTCCAGAAATACACCGACAACGCCGTGTCGAAGACCGTCAACTTCGCTCCCGACGTAACGGTCGACGAGGTGAAGAAGGCGTACAGCCTCGCCTACGAGCTGGGCTGCAAGGGGATCACGGTCTACCGCTACGGAAGCAAGAAGGAGCAGGTTCTCTACATCGGCTCCGTCGTCAGCGAGGAGCTGGGAGAATCCCGCGAGTACGTCAGCGCGGACTCCGAGTATGCGGGAGGCTGCCCCACACCGCTCTGCATGGGAACCTAGGCTCTTGTGGGGGAAGGTTAGCGGCGGGAGCGCTCGAGCGCCTCCACCCCGGGCATCGGCTTCCCGGAAAGGTATGTGATCAGCGCGCCTCCAGCGATGCTGACGTAGGAGAAGCTCTTGAGGTCGAAGCCAAGTCTCTCCACGGCGACCGATGTGTCCCCGCCGCCGAGAAGCGTGTACGCCTGAGCCTTCCTCATCTCCTCCAGGATGGCTCTGGTTCCTTTCTCGAAGCCTGCCTTCTCGTAGACGCCTGCAGGGCCTTTGACCACAATCGTCTTCGCCGCCCGAATGATCTCTTGGTATCTCTCGATCGTTTTCTCGCCGATGTCCATGATGACGCCTTCACAGGGGAGCTGGTCAACCGTCTTCTCCACACGCCGGCCGCCTTCTTCCTCAGCGATGTCGACCGGGATCTCTATCCTGTCCTTGAAGTCTCCGTGGATCTTTTCGATCTCCGGAACCAGCCGCAGCACCTGCTTCTTTTCGAGGAAGCTTTCGCTCGGCTGTCCGAGAGGGACTCCTTTCGCTTTCAGCATCAACTGACCTAGAAGGCCGCAGGTGAGCGCCTTGTCGAGGGCACCCTGACCGAGCATGTGTTTCATGACCTTCATGCAGTCGTCAGGTTTCGCGCCTCCGAGGATGATGATGCACGGCCGCTCCGGGTGGAGAGCCTTCTGGCAGGAGCGCAGCTCCTTCTCCATGACCCTCCCCGCGACGGAGGGGAGCGCGGCGGTGAATCCGACGACGGAGGCATGCGACCTGTGGGCTGCTGAGAAGGCGTCGTTCACGAACATGTCTGCTAGGGGGGAGAGCGCGGCGACGACCATGCTCTTGACATGTTCCTCAGCGGTCTTCTCCTTTGTCTCGTCGTCAAGAAACCGTACGTTGTCTAGAAGGATGGCGTCCCCTCCTCTGAGACTCTTGATCGCATCTGCGGCTCTAGATCCCACAACGTCGTTGATGAAGGTGACTTTCTTCCCGATGTGGGTGGAGAGCAACTGGGCGTGCTGGTCGAGGTGAATGAAGTCAGGATCTCCTTTTC
>CAYSNV010000040.1:0-8077 GCA_964432545.1 uncultured Candidatus Bathyarchaeia archaeon
GGGGTGGCCAGCTTCGTCGGTATAGGAATAATAGTTACGTCCCTGGCAGCGGAGCAAGAGACCGCACAGATGATGATGATGCTCTTACAGTTCCCAATGATGTTTCTGTGCGGCATTGTATTTCCAATCGAGCAGCTGCCCCACTGGCTCCAAGCAGTCGGAAAACTGTTACCACTGTACTATGCTGCTGACGCCCTCAGAAAGATCATGGTTCTCAATGCAAGTCTCAACCAAATAATCCGGGATATTATCGTCCTAGTGCTTTACTCCGTTGTGACTATTGGCATTGCTATGCCCATCTTTAGGAGAGCTATGACAAGGTGATTTATCGAACGCGTATTCTTGATAGATCCAGCATATGTGAAAAATGTGGATCGCTGAGTTCGAGCTGCTTGGCTAACTGGTCTTTTGGACACGTCGTAGGAGCGCATAAGAGAGATGTTCGAATGGCATAACGCATTCACTATCCTGTGCTTACTTCGAGCTCATACTCTACGGGACGAAGGTGTGTCGCCCCGAAACAGTCGGCATCAACGACTTCTTTTGAGATCTCAACCTCGAACTCAGGTTGATGTATGTCAACTCTAAGCACTGAGACTTCTTATGGCAAGTCATAACGTCGCAGATCTCGCTTATGTTTGTTGACTCAACAAAGGTTGTCTATGCAAAATCGAGGTTTGAACTAGCCCCGGCTTTTTTATTTCCATGTGTGTTGAAAGAGGGAAGTGGCGGAGGCTATACCTGTTAAAATCGCTCCTGCTAAGTAGGCGAATCTTAACCCAGACATGAAGATCTGAGCTTCCGAAATGTCAATGTATGGTTTTTTAAGGATTCCAGGTGGGACAAAGATGTATAGAACTGCTCCACCTACAGCAATCCCTAGAACTATGCCTACATTTCGCATCGTGGCCAGTATTCCTGAGGCAACTCCTAGATGAGGTTATTGTGGAACGTCTGCTGACCGGCCCTTGACGCAGTAGCGCGCGCGCCACCCGGGGGTTCTATGAGGTCGGCGCCCAAAACATATTAAACTGTTATTGCGTTGTTATGATGGGATGCGATTACCCATGGAATCGCTCGCGTGGGGTAAGCCGACCGTCATCTTCTACCGGGAGCGAGTTAAGAGAGCGGAGACGGAGCCGTTGGCTGTTGTCAAAGCACGGAGGATCTCCCTGGAGGCGGTGAAGGATGGTGGATTCAAAGGCGCCTTGACCGATTTCTTCACGCTGATGGGAGACGTTGACTACATCTCGACCGCCAAGGGAAAGAAGGATCGCTACGTCCTGTGCTGGTTCGACGACAGGGAGGACGACTTCTCCAGAGCCTTCAGGAAGCTGAACGGCGTCACGTTCCCAGGAGGAGCCTCCTACACAACAAGTGAAGGAAAGAGGACGTACAACGCATCTTTCCACGCTCAAGCAGGGAAACTGCAGTAGCAACCTGAACATCTTTAGCGGTTCAAAATCCAAAAGCTTCCGGCAGAGCCTTAGTCACGCACCACAATCCACCCGAGTGTTTTCGATGCGTCTTCCCGACGATACCGCCGAGCAAGGACCCACGGGCTTGCGAATGGGGGAGAGACTCCACACCGCAGAGCACATCATCAGAACGGTTGTCGAAGAGAATGGGTATGGGCGCTTCACCTCCATACGGCTGAAGAAGAATCGTGGCAGGGCAACCTTCCTTTCAGGCATAGACCTGTCCTCGAAAAGACAGGAGATAGAGGAGAAGGTGAACCAGGTCATTGGCAAGGACCTTCCCGTGAAGAAGTATACGACCCCGCGGGAAAGAGCAGATGTCATAAACCTCGACCTAGTCCCTGAGTCCGTCAGAGAGGTCACGATCTACGAGATTCAAGGATTCAACAGACTGGCCTGCAAGGGCCCTCACGTCAGAAAGACGGGTGATGTCGGCAAGTGCGCAATACTATCAATCGAGAAAAAGGAGGGCACATATCGCGAGTATTTCATTCACTACACCGTTGAATAGAAAAAGCGCGTGCCTACGTAAGTCCTAGCGCGCGCGTAAGCGGTAGTCCCAGGATTGAGGGATGCGGGAGGAGAACAGAAGCATCACCGGTGAGCCTAGCTGTTAGGGTCGCGGAGACTCGAGGATTCGTAAGAGATATACACCCAGGCGGGTTTATGATACTCTATGAAGAAAGAGTCGGATAGGGATCTCTGGGACGAGCTGCTGAAGATCGAAAAGCACGAGGACAGAATGCTCACCAGCATGGTGAGGCTCATCAAGAGCAACGAGAGGTTGGGGGAGCGGATCAACAGGCTCACCTTGATCATGCTGATCTTGACCTGGATCACGCTTATCATCTCCATCCCTAACACGCTGGCAACGTTCTTCGGCATCCCGAAGATCAGCGAGGCGTTGCGGCTGGAGATGATCGTCATCTCTTTGGCGATCTCGATAATTCTGCCTATGGTATTCCTTCTGGCGGTCGGGTTCGAGCTGCGACTAGGGCGCAAGGGGAGCTAGTGACGAAATGAAGGCAGCACATGTGGCCGCGTGTGCTGCGAAGAGAGCTATGGCATGCACAGCTCTTAGGATTTCAGAAGATAGTGTCAGGAGACGTTCCAGGCAAGGCATCTTCATTCTGGTTTTTCTGCTCTGACTCTCATGCTGAGAACTGAGCGCGCCATCTCCTCTACTATCCCGGGTGACACATTCAGGTCTCTGATGAGTCCTTTTGCGCTCGGGTCATTAGCCAGATAATCTGTTGGGAAGGAGCTCTCCTCTATGACCTCGATTTGGCGAAAACCCGCTCTCTCCATCAATCTCAAGTATTCGTCTTTCATGACGGCGCCGGACAGACATGCAATATATGCTTCGACGCTGTTCTTCACGGCATTGGGCAACTGTCTTACCAGCACGATGTCCGAGATCATCAGTCTTCCGCCTGGTTTGAGCACTCTGAAGGCTTCCTTGAAGACCCGTTCTTTGTCAGGAGAGAGGTTGATCACGCAGTTTGAGATGACAACGTCGACAGCGTTGTCAGCAACCGGCAGGTTCTCGATCTCGCCAAGCCTGAACTCAACGTTCCCGTAGCTCCCTTTCTCGGCGTTTCTCCGAGCCCGTTCGACCATCTCAGGTGTCATGTCAACGCCGATGACTCTTCCGTTCTCACCGACCCTCTTGGCCGCGAGGAAGCAGTCGAAACCTGCGCCCGAGCCTAAGTCAAGTACGACCTCGCCCTCTCGTAGCGACGCCAGCGCGACGGGGTTTCCACAGCCGAGCCCCAGATTCGCCCCTTCAGGGACTTCTGAAACCTCCGCCTCCGTGTACCCTATCCTTCTGCTGATCTCCGATACTGTATCGGTGTCCCCGCAACAAGTACTCGCCTGAGGGCAGCAGGAGCCGCCGCTGTCAGCTATCTTAGCGTACCCGTCTCTGACGATGCTCTTTGCCCTTTTCTTCTCCATCTTCGTCTTCACTTGTGTACCACCTTCACGAAGCTATACGTCCTTTTATTCTTTTTCAACAGCCTAAATAGCCCGCCGCTCGTCCCCGCACGGCGTATCGCGTCCTCTTTCATGTGGTGGTCGCTGAACGAGAGAACACCGTCTGGCTTCCACACTCTGTGCAACTCTCTGAGCAGGCGGGCGCGGTTGCCCACGCCGTGAAAGGTACCATACAGTATGACCACGTCGACACTGTTGTCCCCCAGGCCTGTTGCGCAATCAGAGAGGACAGTCGCTATGTTCGCAAGACCTCTCTCCGTCGCTATCCTCTGGACACGCTCGACCGCGAGGGGATGAATGTCCAGCGCGTAGATGCGTCCTTTCGCCCCTACTAGTTCTGCGGCAGCGAGAGAATAACCGCCGGGGCCGCAGCCGTAGTCTATGACGTGGAATCCTGGTTTGGTCCCCGCTTCTCTCAGGGTCTTTTCTGGAGGCGTGAGGAAATCCCGGAGCTGAAGCTTCAGAGCCATGGCTTTGAAATGGAGATTGGACATCGACTTACCCATCAGGTACCCTCTCTAGCGCTCATAGCCGTCCTTCAATTGCCCATTAAGGATGGGCGGGCGTGGCAAATAAGCTTCTGTCAGGCGACCGTGTTCTCCGATCAGCTCACACCGGATGCCAACTCTTATTACTCCACAGGATGAAGACGTATTTCGGTGATTGTGTGAGCACCGATAAAGAGATGCTGGAGGAGCTGAGGCGGATTCGAACGCTCTTGGAGCCTAAACCTGCGCCTGCGCAGCCGCCGCCGAAGGGGCTGTGGAACGAGTTCATGGACTTCATCTCCAAGTACAAGGTCATGGGGATGGCGGTTGCCTTCATCATGGGCATCTATCTCGGCGCCCTCGCGCAGGCGCTCGTCGGCGATCTGATCATGCCGATTGTCCAGTTCTTCACGCCAGGGGTCTCGTGGGAGAGCATACAGGTCGGCCCCTTCCGTATCGGCCACTTCATCGGAACGCTGATCACCTTTCTGATCGTCTCGTTCGTCATCTTCCTCATCGCCAAGATGTCCAAACGATGGGGCGTAGAGTGAGGAAGGCTTAAACCCCCTCGTGTTGCGGAAAAGTGTCGCTGCTGAGAAATGGTGCAGCTTCCATCGTGGAAGATCTTTCCTACTAGATGAGGGTCTTCTGCCCCGCTTTCATTGACAGGCTAGAAGCGCTAACACCGACGAGCCTGACCTTCCTTCCAGATTCGAGAAAAGGGCTGACCAATTCATGGAGGACCTCCTTTAAGGCGTTGGGCTTTGCCGCGGGAGACTGCAGAGTCCTCGATCGGGTGTGAGTCTCAAAGTCCTCGTAGCGGATCTTTACGGTGAGCGTCTGGAAGGTGAAGCCGTTTCTTTCAACGTCTCGCTCGACCTCTTCGAAAAGCCGGTCGGCTGTTGTGTAGATCAGGTTCTGATCGCCAGTGTCCTCCTCGAAGGTGTGTTCCCTGCTGAAGGACTTCGGTGTCCATTCCTCAACTACTTCTGAGTTGTCGATGCCATGGGCCATCCTGTGAAACTCGACGCCGAAGGCGCCGAACTCGTCTCTCAGCTTCGCGTTGTGGTATGAGGCAAGATCTCCGATCGTACAGATGCCCATGGCGTTCAGTCTCACCTTCGTCTTCCTCCCGACGCCCCAGAGCTTCTCCACAGGCAAAGGCGCCAAAAACGCCTTAACGTCTTTCTCTTCTACGATTGTTAGCCCGTCGGGCTTGTGGTAGTCGCTGGCGATCTTGGCGACAAGCTTATTGGGCGCGATGCCGACGGAACAGGTCAGCCTCTCTTTCTCGGCGATCTTCCTCTTGATTGCCTTGGCGAGTTCCCCAGCCCCTGTGAAGTCTTTGGCTCTCTTGCTCACGTCCAAGAAGGCTTCGTCGATCCCCACCTGCTCGAGCTTGTCAGCGTAGGATCGGAGGATCATTATGATGCTGGATGAGACCTTTTGATACAGCTCGTGGTTTACCGGGAGAAAGATGGCGTCCTTACAGAGCCTCCATGCACGTGAGATCGGCATCGCCGAGCGGATCCCGAATCTTCTCGCCTCATAGTTGCAGGTGCTGACAACACCTCGCCCCCTCCCCTCTTTCGGATCAGCGCCGACAACGACCGGCCTCCCCCGGTACTCCGGATGCTCGCGTTCCTCAACCGCTGCGAAGAAGGCGTCCAAGTCCACGTGCATGATGATTCTAGAAGACACAGCCTCTCTACTACCGGCTTCGGTGTGGCGCATAAATAGGTTTGACATGGCCGAATGTCCACCTCTAGAATTTGGCTAGACCGCTGAGGTATGCGGCCCGAGTCTGGTAATCTCAGTCCTGCGGCGCGTCATCCGCCTAGGTTTAAGGAGTACTACCGAGCGGTGAAGGAGCTCCAGACTTCAATGAGATCATCTATCCCACAGACGACCCCGTAGTGGTTCTCGATGATGTACAGCCCTACCTCTTTGTCTTTGAGGGTGAAGTCGCGGTCACGTTTGGAGAAGGGGGCAACGCCTTCTTTTGGGACGACGACGTGGTACCCTAAAGCGAAAGCCTGATGGACTGTGTCGCCGAGGCAGATGTTGGGTCCAGTGCCGACAACCACGACGGTCTTTACTCCGTGGTTTTTCAGAATTGTCTCGAGGTTTGTTCCGATGAGGGCCCCGTACGTGTACTTGGTGAGCACTATTTCGCCTTGTCTGGGTTCGAGACCCTTAAAGAACTTGGCGCCCCAGCTGCCCTCACCTGTCACCATCTTCGGTGTATCTCTTCCCCAGAACGTGATCCATGAAGGAGGGTTCAGGTCCACGTCATTGATCATTCGGGTGTGGATGATGAGCACCCCGGCGTTGCGAGCCGCCTTCAAGACATTCGCCACCCGGGGCACCGCCTCTCGCACCAAGGAGATGTCGAAACCGAATCTCTGAAAGGCCCCTTTTTCATGCACAAAGTCGTTCTGCATGTCGACGACGATGAGCGCAGTGTGTTTGGGATCGGCTCTCTCAGCCAAGCGCGTCCGGGAAACCTCCATGAAGCATCCCACATTAAAGTGCTGACGCCATCTAATAAACAGACATACCCTGAGAGAGGACTTGACAGTGTCGGCTGCGCAGTGTCAATGCCACCTTTTCTTCTCGGCTACGCCCCTTCTTAATGTCACAGCTTGCAGATGCATTCATTCTACAATATGGCATTACGATGCGTGCTTAGCCTGAGGAGGCTCGCCAAGCTATCGCCAGAGTCCGCGGTTCTTCGCGCCTAAAACGAAAGTAATCCCGGCTAGAAGTGCGACCGAGAGAAGTGAGAGCTGGTAGGCACCTGTCATGTCAATCAGTAGCCCAAAGACGACGGGCATGACCAACGGCCCAACGTTCCCCAGCGAAGAGATAAAGCCGACGACACTTCCCAGCGCGGAAGAGAGAGCTGTATTCTCAGCAGGCAAGGTGAGGCTAATTGTCAGCACACCGACACTGGTGAATCCTGAGAGGAAGATACATAGTAGAAGGAGAGGGAGAGAGGCGTAGGCGATCCCGAAGATTGACGCGGCTGCAACTGCCCCCAGAACAGCCACGATCATCCTCCGATTCTGGAACTTGTCCAGCACAGAGCCCATGAGGGGGCCGGCGAGAAAGAACCCTAGAGGAAGAAAGGACGCTATCGCTATGTTCAACCCCTTCATCTCCAAGACTTTTGGCATCCACGTGGCGAGGGTATCATAGCTTCCCATCGACGCTATAACAAACAAGAGCAGGACCCAAACATAGCTGCCCTTCAGAATCTGCAAGAGGTTTGTAGGCCTGCGAACCGCTGTGTCTCTCATTGAACCACGTGCAAGGCTCCACCAGAGCCCGCTCACGGCCACAGCGATCCAGCTGTAGATGAGCAGGACAGACCTCCATCCCATCACCTCAAGCAGGTAAGGTGTCAGGCCGAGCCCCGTTGCGTTGCCAGCTGCAAAACCTGAGATGTAGAAGCCGGTCGAAAAGCCGAGGGACCTTGGAGACCACTCCCTCACTATGAGAGGCAGGCAAGGCAGTACTACCGCCAATCCCAGCCCGAGGAAGAACTGGCTTGCCAGTAGCGCCATGTAGCTGGGGGAGAGCGCCCTTAGCAAGGCGGACGCTGCGGAGATAGGTAAGGCTACCCTGAGAGCGTTCACGTAGCCTATCCTGTCACCTATCAGCCCCCAAGGGATCCTGAAGAGTATAAGGCTGAGCATCGCAGCCGAGAAGATGAAGCCGAAGTCAGTATGAGACAGACTCATCTCCCCCATGATTGCGGTGACCATTGGAGCGGTGGAGAACAAAAGGAGGTGCAGCAGGAAAGCGATGGTGAAGGAGAACGAGAGCATGACCCAGCGATATAAGCTCATGTCTGCAGCCTACTCTACCGGCGCCAAGAATTGACTATTCAAGTGGTGAGTTTCGCGCCTAGCTCTTCTGCCCAGGCCCTAACTTTTCCCATGCCACTGCTGTCAGCGACCGTCTTTCCGAGGATTGTCATTCTTCCCCCGAAGCCCTCCGCTGCAACAGGTTCCACCTGGAGATACTTCGCCATGACGTTGATGATGTATTTCGTGATGGCTTGCTGATGAATCTTGGGGCCCCTGCCTCAAGCGAGGAGAGGAAGATGGC
>CAYSNV010000041.1:0-7961 GCA_964432545.1 uncultured Candidatus Bathyarchaeia archaeon
GTCAACTCGCTTGTCCCTTGACGCCGTCAGGGCGGTTTCGTTGCTCAGGCAGTGCACAGCTACGAGCTCAAACCGGCGGCGGAGTCTTCTTAGAAGACCGAGGAGTTCAGCTCTCGTCCTCGGCTGCAGGTCAACCCGTGAGACGAGGTCGAGGCCGTGCGCCTCTAGCAGCTTTTTCTGAGCACTGAGGATAGTAGGATCGTGGCCTGCGTGGAGAGTGATGCCCACGTAATCGAAGTCTAGCCTCTTCAAGGTTGCGGCTACTCGTGGCGCGTCGGTGTTGAACGTCTCCCTGTGTACGTGGAGGTCCGCGTATTCCCTCATACTGGGTTCAGCAGTCTCCCCACGGTCTCTTTGAATGTGGCGAAATCAGCGCTTCCTCTTGGGAGTTTGATCTTCAGTCGTATGGGGTCGTCCTGTCGTAGTTGCAGATGCCCCAAAAACGCTGCCTGTTTGTCTAGGCGGAGAAAGAGGTTGCCTTCGGCGTCCAAGAAGGTGTCTAGGGCTGAGACTATCATTCTCCGTGTCTCTGTTGAGAATCTCTCGGTTAGGTTTCTCAGACATGCGGTGGCCCATTCCCTCTTCTCTATGACGGCCTTGACAAGCTTTATCGGGTTTCCGTAGTGTCCTTCTAGGTCTTCCATGTTGAAGTTCGGAACTCCGCGGAGATGCCTTGGCAAGACCTCTTCCACTGCCTGCTTCACTTTCTTCGGATCTTCAGTGGCATGAGCGAGTGCGGTCAACTCTGCTCTCAGGGCTTCAAGCTGATCTTTCATACCTGCCTCCTCCTCACCCCAGGACTTCATGAAAAACGCCGTCGAGGATTTCCAAGACGCGATCCACAACACCTCGTGTCACTGTTAGCGGGGGGGTAAGCTGGATTGTTGACGCTCCGCAGACCTTGACCAAGAGGCCACGCCGCCAACACTTCTTCGCGACCTCGCGTGACTCAGCTTCTGCAGAATCTTTGCTGGAGCTTTTCACGAGTTCAACACCGGTTAGCAAACCCTTGCCGCGGACGTCGCCAACTTTCTCAAGCCTCTCTTGGAGCTCGGTTATGCGTTTCCTGATGTACATTCCTTCCCTGTTGGCGTTCTCCAGAAGATGTTCCTTTTTCAGGACCTCGATGGCAGTCTTAGCAGCTGTACATGCCAAGAGGTTGCCGCCCAGTGTTGTCGAGTGGCTATTCTTGGCCCAGTCGATGACGGTTGCCTGCGAGATGACTGCGCTCAGTGGCAGGCCCTCTGCAAAAGAGTTGGACACCACCAAGACGTCTGGGTGAACGCGCCAGTGGCTTATCGCAAACCAGCTGCCTGTCCTTCCCATGCAGGTGTCTGCCTCATTATCGATGGTCAAGATGCCGTTCTTGTCGGCGATCTGCTTGAGTTTAAGGAAGTAGCCGTCCGGAGGAGTGATACACCCTCCCCGTACCATGATCGGCTCGAAGAGGACGGCTGCGACATTTTCGGGAGGAGTGACTTTTTCCAAGATCTCCTCCTCGAGATAGCTGAGGCAGCGAAGTCGACAGTCTCTTGGGGTTTGCTGGAAAGGACACCGGTAGCAGTACGGGGAGGGGATGTGGTGAACTGTCCTTGAGTGAGTGTAATGCCTTTTCCTGAACGCTCTGTCAGAGGACAATGCAAGAGGTACCGAGGTTTCACCGAAGTACGATCCTGTAACAGAAAGCAAAACATAGTTTCGCGTGTGCCACTCCGCTATCTTTACGGCGGTCTCAACGGCGTCCTCGGTGCCTGTTCCAAAGTACACTCTCTTCTCGGCCGCCCCTCCTGTCATTCGTATAAGAGTTTCTGCAAGCTCAACGATAAGAGGATGATAGCTCAGCGTGTAAGGATACGAGATAAGTTGGCTTGCCTGAGTCCTCACGGCTTCGACGACCGCGGGGTGGCTGTGCCCTAGGCTTGTGCACAGGTCGGCGCTAGTGAAATCGATGTAGGCGTTATCGTCGAGATCTGTAATCAGACACCCCTGTCCAGACTTAACGGATAAGGGGTACTGACGTGAAGTCGAATGGGTGATCACGCGACGGTCGTCGAGTATGAGCTGACGGGTATTTGGCCCGGGAGGGTAGACTCTGATCTGGGGAGAGACTTCCTTCAACCTAACTCCAGCCTAGAATCTTTGGCTCACCTACGCCTTCGGAGTACTCGACTTAAATAGGAACGCGAGGTGAGGATATAAAGGGTAACCCACGGGATATATCTGTATTGCGCAGTTCTCCGAGGCATAGTAGGCTATGGAGTGCTTCAAGTACAAGCAGGCGATTCTCGCCCGCACCGATTTGAAGATGGGTAAGGGGAAGACCGCTGTTCAAGTTGCTCATGCGTCTGTTTCTGCAGCAGAACAGGCAAGGAGCCAGCATCCCCGCTGGTGGCGAAGCTGGGTGAACGAGGGGCAATGCAAAATAGCTCTCAAGGTTCCCAGCAGAGAAGAGATGCTAGAGTACAAGGAGGCCGCGGAGAGAGAGGGTCTCCCGACCTTTCTGGTCGAGGATAGAGGGCTGACACAAATCCCTCCTGGATCTGTGACCTGTCTTGGGATTGGGCCAGGCCCGTCCGATAAGATCGACAAGATAACCAGCAAGCTCCCTCTACTGTGAAGCCCTGCAAGGTTCCACGCTTGAACGTCCCGGACCTAGATCGCAAACTCGGCATAGAGTTCTACGGAACAAAGACGCCAGGCGTAGGTGGATGCATAAAGGCGCACCCAGAAGACTTCATCGTGCAGGAGGTGCTGCGGGGATACGGGCCTGCTGAGGCACGATCGTCTCAGCGGGCGCTCGCCAAGGAAGGGAAATACCTGCTTGCGACCTTGGAAAAAGAGGGCTGGGACACTCTCCACCTCATTAGGACGATTGCGTGGAGGATGAGAGTGGATGAAAGGCGGATCCGAGTGGCAGGTATCAAGGACGCAAGGGCGAGGACCATCCAGTACGTAACGGTTGAGAACGTCTCCCCCACAAGACTTGAGAGTGTGATGATCAGGGATGCGCGTCTGACCCCCCTTCGATATGTCGGTGAACCCCTCAGCAGCGAGCAGCTGGTGGGAAACAATTTCAGGATCAGAGTGCGCCACGTGAAGGGGTCACGCGATGAGGTTGAAGAGCTCGTCCAATCCACGCATCGGGAGATTGAGGCTGCAGGCGGCGTCCCAAACTTCTATGGGCATCAAAGATTCGGAACGATCAGACCGATCACCCACTTGGTAGGAAGACACCTCGTGAAAAGGAGGTTTCAGGACGCGGTATTCACGTATCTGACAGAAGGGTGCGGGAATGAAGATCCGAGAATCCAGCAGATACGACAGAATCTGAAACGAGACTCCGACTATGACGGGATGCTGAGGAATCTACCTCAAAAATACCTCTATGAGAGAATTATGCTAGAGTATCTGGACGCTCATCCGGAAGACTATGTCGGCGCCCTAAGACGCCTTCCCTTCCAGTTGCGACGTATGTTCATCAACGCCTATCAGGGGTACCTCTTCAACCTCTCTCTGAGCAGGAGGCTACAGAAAGGACTGAGATTGGACCGAGTATACACCGGCGATTGGGCGCTAAGATGGAGTGAGGAGGGAGTGTTGCAGACGGTGAAGGTGGATGTAGCAATGGCGGAGAACGTGAACGGGCTGATAGAGGCGGGCGTGGCTTCTGTGGGGTTACCGGTTCCGGGATACAGGACAGAACTCTCAGACGGTCCGCAGGACAGGACCCTCAAGCAACTGCTGAAGGAGGAGGAGGTGAGCCTCAAAGCGTTCTACGTCGGCGCGATACCCGAGATCAGTGGTGAAGGGAAGGTAAGGGGCGCGCTCTCGAAAGTTCTAGACTTCAAGTTCCACAGCGAGCCTGGAGATGATGAGATAGACCTCTTTCTCGGCTTCGCCCTGAACAAAGAGTCGTATGCGACGGTGGTTCTGCGGGAATTTATGAAGGCGCCCGATCCCGTTGCAGCAGGATTCTAGGATGCGCATGGTTTTCAAATCAACTCGTTCTCGGGAGAGCTGGCACTCCTATAGACCGGCTAGACGCTTAGTTGCGGAGAAATCCCGAAAGACCCGTGGGGCCTGAGCCGCAAGCTCAGTCGAGGAAACTGACCTTTTCTAAGAGTCTTAGAGCAGTCTGGGCGACTTCCACGCTCCCCAGCTGATCTTTTGCGAACCATCGAATCCTCGACCGTTCCGGGGCGTCATCCAGACTTCCACCCGTAACCTGGGCGAGAAAACTTGCAAGCACGTAGTGAAACTTGATCCGATTCTCCTCGTCAGGGGTTATGACATCGGTGACGGCGAGGAGCTCTTTTACCTGGATGTCGAGGCCTGTCTCCTCCTTCACCTCTCTCACGACAGCCTTCTCGACAGGTTCCCCCACCTCAACGACACCGCCGGGGATCGACCAACATCCCTTGCCGGGCTCATGCGTCCGTTTAACAAGTAGAACTCTGTCTCGGTCTATCAACACTGCCCCCACGCCAGCGATCGGATGCTCAGGATACTCTCGTCTCAAGGGCTGCGCCACCTAGAGCTCGCCCACCACTGAATAACTGGAATCCTTCGTTCCTTCAAATAGTTTTCTCCTTTAAGCTGAAATGTCCGTTTTCGTCTTCGACCCCATTAACACGTATTGCCGGACAGAGTCGGTTAAGTCATAAGCTGCTAGCGACCAGATGAGAGTCTCATCCGCTATGCTGGAAAAACGTGAAGTTGATCGTCAGCATTAATGATGCAACTGAAGTCGTTGGAGCTGTCGCTTTGTCTCTGACGCGTTTCAGATTCTTTGGACAAGTGGCGTTGGGCATGACGAGAATGAGGTGTACGAATTCCTCGCGAATGTGTTGCGGGAAACTTTAAAGGTTACCGCACGGCTAACCTAACGTAAACTGTTCAGAATCTGCCAATCTTTTCATTTGGATGTAGATTTGATTAATGCACTCCCATGACGCAAAAGCAGCGGAGCAGAGAAATCTAGTCGTAGCGATCGTTCTAACAGCGTCTATTATGGGGGTAGAGGTGATAGGAGGCGTAATATCAAACAGCCTCGCCCTTCTCAGCGATGCTTGGCACATGTTCGCTGACCTGATGGCGCTCGTCCTCTGCTACATCGCAGGCACCATCTCGATCAGGCCCGCCACTTGGGACAAATCGTATGGTTACTACCGCGTCGAGATTCTAGCCGCCCTTGTCAACGGCGCTACATTGGTCATGGTTGCAGTCTTCATCTTCTATGAGGCGGGGCAGAGGATCTTGTCGCTCTCCTCGGTGCACAGTGTTCCAATGCTTGTCGTCTCCGTCATTGGTTTGGGAGCGAACCTCGCCTCGATGACAGTTATGTCGCGTAGGATGCTGAGCTTGAACGTCAAAGCCGCGTTTCTCCACGTCCTCAGTGATGCGCTGTCATCTATCGGTGTCATCGCCGGGGCAATCATCATCTACTTTACGGGCCTGTTCATTGTCGATGCGATTATCGGAATCGCAATCGGGATCGTAATAATCTATGGAACAAGCAGGATGCTTAGGACGGTGATCCACATCCTCCTTGAGGGAACACCACGCCACATTGATCCTAAGAAAGTGGTGGACAAGTTGAAGGGAATTGAGGGCGTTGTGGACGTTCATGACGTACACGTATGGAGCATTACCTCGTACGTCCACACCTTGACAGCCCACATGGTCCTGAACGGTAGGCTAAAGGACACTAACGGTCTTCTGAATCAGGTTAAGCTCATTCTCGACAAGGACTTTGGGATCTCCCACTCCACTATTCAGCTGGAGAGAGAAGGGTATCAAGAGGTAGGACACGTCTGCTGTTTCTAGAAAGTACTGCCCAGATAATAGGACGACCTTTCCCGTGAGGTGGAGAGAGATAGTGGTGATGGTGGCTGCATACAGCGTCAGAGACATCTCTGGGGGTGAGCATATCGCCCCCTGTTGGGGGAGAAGGATGTGATGGGAGGGAAATGAGGCCTATTCGATGACTACGGAGTATCGCTGGCTCGATTCCTCCAAACCCTTGAGGTGTTCAGGTAGTCGCTCTACATCTCGAAGGAATGTCTCTCTGATTTGGTCGAGGCTGAGAGGAGTACAGATGACTTTGCCATCCTCAACGACTTCTCCGACCAGCCCTTCCCCAGTCGCTTTCGTGCCGTATCGCTTGGTTTCATCGTAGTCCATGAGCCCGTTCTGCCGATAGTGTCGTATCACTTGTCTTTTGTAGGGGAAGGTAACTTTTCCCGGGCTCAACTTGAACTTCGGCTTGCCGTCGTACTCCACGAGTTTATATGCCATGTCCAAATAGGGCCTATCGGAGGAAGTCACCAGCATCGTCCCTACCGCAAAGATGTCCACTGGAGCCTCTTCGTCTAGGAGTCTCTTCACGTCATACTCGTCAAGGCCGCCGCTTACGATGATTCTCGTATCTCGAAGCCCAGCTTCGTCGAGGATCCCCCGAACTGCCCTCGACAGCTCAGCTAGGTCGCCGCTGTCGATCCTTACCGCTGCAGGGGTGACACCTTCATTCGATAGCTGGACCACTTTTCTTGCTCCCGAAACAGTGTCGTAGGTGTCAATGAGGAAGACAGGGCTCTTAGAGAAGGTTCGTGCAAAGCTGCGGAACGCATCCTCCTCAGATTCATGCGCTTCGACGTACGAGTGCGCCATGGTCCCCACAACTGGAATATGGAACATCTTTCCGGCCATTAGGTTGGAGGTAGAACCCACCCCTGCAAGATACGCAGCCCTTGCAGCATACACGCCAGCTTCTACCCCATGCGCACGCCTCAGACCGAAGTCGACCAAGGGCTTCCCCCCACTGACCAAGTAGATCCGCGCCGCCTTAGAAGCTACCAGCGTCTGAAAGTGAACGGTATTTATGACCAAAGTCTCGATAATCTGGGCGTCTGGGAGGCGCGCCTCCACTTGGACTATTGGCTCGTTTTCAAAGACGATTCTGCCTTCGTCGATTGCGTAGATGTCTCCTGAGAATCTATAGCCTTTGAGATAGCCTAGGAAGTCTTTAGAGAAGCCCAAGGTCTCAAGATAGGTCAGATCCTCTTCAGCAAACCTGAACCTCCGTATCTGCTCCAAGAGCGTCGCCAGACCTGCGGACACGAGAAAATTGCGGCTTTTAAGCTGTCTTGCAAAAAGGCTGAAGACTGCAGACTTCTCCTTCCCAGCTTCCAAGTAACTCTGAGCCATGGTTAGCTCGTAGAGATCTGTTGCCAGGGCAGTGCTTTGCCCTTCCCGCCTCGGAAACACTGTTAATCCTCATTCCAGCTGCGATGCCAGATCTACACACAACCGCTTACTCTTTTTTATTTCTTCCGTTTTCAAGGCAAAGAGCGCGTTAAGCCTTTCGTTTAGCTTGGAAAGACAAATGTGCGCTGCGAATAATGAATTGAAAGCTAAATGCACATTGCAGCGTCGAAACAGAAGATGCGGGGAGAGATCGATCTTTTATATAAGACAGCGGAGTGAGGATTACGCTAGCCGAGGGAGTTGGGAATGGACTTCTATGAGGTGATCAGGACGAGAAGGAGCATCAGATCGTACAAACCAGACCCGGTGCCCGACGAGGTCTTAAACAAGGTCTTGGAAGCCGCGAGAATCGCTCCTTCCGGATCAGACCGCCAGCCATGGAAATTCATCATCGTGAAGAATGAAGAGATCAAGCGAAAGCTAGCCCCCGCCTGTGGAGGACAAGACTTCATATCTCAAGCCCCGCTGGTAGTTGTAGCTTGTGGATACAACATCAAGTACAATAGAGGAGGCTATATGGGTGACATGAGCATGCTTGTCGACGTCTCCATCGCCTTCACTCACCTCATCCTTGCCGCAAGAGCAGAAGGCCTCGGAACATGCTGGATAGGGCTCTTCAACAACCAGAAACTCAAGAGAATATTGAACATCCCCCCGGACGTGAACGTCGTAGCGATGACGCCATTGGGATGACC
>CAYSNV010000042.1:0-455 GCA_964432545.1 uncultured Candidatus Bathyarchaeia archaeon
ACCCTCCGACATTCATCCAAGGCTATCTCCATATCCTTGACGAAATGCTCGACGAAGAAGCCTGGATCAAAGTTCCGCGCGATCATTCGTGGACCTAGATTGCTAAGCGACCAGCAGGCTGCTGCCCCGCTTCCGACAGCCGCTATAACGTCGTTTAAATCAAGTCCTGCTTTGTATGCGTAGAGTAGGCACTCAACGACGCCGATCATCGTCGAGGCGATAAGAACCTGGTTACACATCTTGGTGTTCTGTCCGGAGCCGGCAGGCCCCATGTATCGAATATTGGCACCCATCAACTTGAACAGTGGATGAACGTGTTCGGCGACATCCCTGTCGCCGCCGATCATGATCGACAGCCGCGCCTCTCTCGCGCCGATATCCCCGCCGGAGACTGGAGCGTCCAACGCGTAGATCTTTCTCTGTCGAGCCGCTTGATATATCTCTCGGGCAAGCGT
>CAYSNV010000042.1:465-7817 GCA_964432545.1 uncultured Candidatus Bathyarchaeia archaeon
GTTGTCATGTCGACCAGTATAGAGCCTTCAGAGGCTCCGGCCAAGATACTGTTCCCCCCCAAGTACACTTCGCGCACATCCTTCGGGTAACCGACTATGGTGAAGACGATGTCGGAGGCTTCAGCGACATCTTTCGGGGATTTCGCCCATGTGGCTCCTTGGCTCAACAGGTCTTGAGTCTTCGACTGTGTACGATTGTAGACTGTGACCTTGTACCCCGCTCTCAGAACATGGCCGCACATGGACTTTCCCATGACTCCAGTCCCTATCCAGCCAACATGCATCGTGTCTGAGGAGATCTCTCTTGGCATCACTCTGCGGTCACCTTACGCTGTACTGGGTCAACCGAATTTATAAACAATTTCACCGGTAAGGCTGACCGGAAGCCCTTTCATGAAAGATGAGAGAGGCAGAACAATCTAGACTTGTGGGAGATAATGTAGCCAGTCAACGTTGAAGGTGAGAGACGCACCAGCTCATGCGTGATTGAAACCATATGACTTCGTGATGATTGTGCCACCATGTCGGTACTCTGGCCAAGCTAATCCTTGCCTTTCTCCTTCAAGAGCTCATTCTCTAGAGTGTGGAGCTGTTCGAAACGTCTTCCCCATCTTCTGAAGAAGCTGCCCTGGCCCATGAGGGCATAAAGACTGTAGAATAAGCATGCGACGGCCAAGAGAATGAAGACGAGGTCTAGCAAGAAGATTCCTCTCCTGATCTGGCGGGAGAAGCTGAAAAGGAAATAGGTGAACCTGCCCAAAGCAGAGAGGATGATGAGGGAGGAAATGATGCCGAGAGTGGAGACGGTTCGCAGTCTTCCAAGTTCTTCCTCCACATCTCCTAAGAAATCGTGCAGAGATCGTACTGGATAGCGCGACCCACCTTCACTGTTCTTCAACGCTTTCACTCACTCCAATTGCCCGTTATCCGTTTTTCGCGATATAAAGGGAATGCACCAAAGGTGAAGGCGACCTCGCTCTTCACAATAGTGTCGGGAGAGCATCCCGCAGCTTCGTGTACAAGGCCCGCCCCTGCTCCGTGATCTCATAGGCGCCCTCACCTTGTTCTTCAACAAGGTTCTTCTCCATCAGGATCTTCAGATGCTTCACAAAGTCGTCGTACGCGAGGTCGGTAGCCTTTCTCCAGATATAGGTTCGCAGCTGGGGTTCAGGGCTGTAGTAGAGGTATTCCAAGATCTCAAATCTGATCTGCAGAGGGCTCTTCCGTATCTTAGCCATAAGGCATGCGCAACTCGGCATGTGATAGCTCACAGTTCTCTACACTTACGCTCTTCACCACTGGTGTATATCACAAATGCGATTTCCTTTTTAAGAATATAGATGTGTGTCCTGCCTAGAGGTGAAATGAATGAGCGAGAAGACGTGGGTCTACTGGGTTGGACTAATGATCGTCGCCGTCGCCATCATAGGACTCGTTGCAGGAGTTGCCGGTCTCGCACCGCCCGTGCCGAGATTTCACGTGAGAACTGGTCCGGCGATAGGATTCCTTCACATTGCGCTGAGGTTTGCCGCTGTGAGAATCATCGGTTCACTGGTGCTTCTTGCTACCGGAGTCTACATGATGGTCTCAGGTAGAAACTGAACCTAACGCCCCTTTCTTTCCAGACAGAATGCCACATGATTCCGGAAAGTGCAAACAATTATTAACTCAATTCCACTAGCTTGTTGGGGGCTGCATTAGGTTGACTGAGTTCACCGTCTCCGAAATAATAGTGGATTATCTTATCGCGGAAGGTGTAGAACATGCGTTCGGTGTTCCGGGTCATGGGTGCACCGCCTTCGTCGACATTTTTTGCGATAAGAGAAATGAGATAACGCCTATCATGGTGAGGCATGAGCAGGCAGCTGCTCACGCTGCTGACGGGTACTATCGAGCTTCGGGAAAACCCGCCGTATGTTTTACCTCCATAGGTCCGGGCGCCACGAACCTCATAACAGGCCTGGCCACCGCCTACGTGGACTCCTCCGCAGTCATCGCGCTATGCGGATGCGAACCTCAGAGAGACGTTGAGAGTGGAGTACTTCAGGCCATATACCGAAGCCACGAAAGCGATTTTGAGAATATCATGAGGTTCGCCAACAAAAGGGTTTGGACCATCCACAAACCTGAAAGAACCCCAGATATTATTGCCAGAGCGTACAAGGAAGCGGTGACTGGTAGACCTGGCCCTGTACTGATTGCGATGCCGTTCGACCTACAGTCGAAGGCCGTTGAAGTAGCAGCGATCCCGGAACCCAGCAGCAGGAGACCGGTGGGACGCCCTGTGGGCGATCCCCAGCTTGTAAAGCAGGCTACCAAGCTGCTGGCGTCTGCCGAAAGACCAGCTATACTTGTGGGAGGCGGAGTCATCCTTTCTGGTGCGTCTGAGGAGTTGGTGAGGGTTGCGGAGCTCCTCGGCGCACCTGTGATAACCACGATGATGGGGAAGGGGGCCTTTCCTGAAGATCATCCCTTGTTCGCCGGCTACGGAGGCTGGTCAGGGTCAACGGCTGGAAACGAGATAGCCAAGAACTGTGATGTGCTGTTCGCGGTTGGTGCACGATTTGCAGACCTCTCATGCAGCTGCTATGAGACAGGCGTGACCTACAGCATACCGCCGACGAAGCTCATTCACCTGGACATAGATGCTCTGGAGATAGGTAAGAACTATCCTACTGAAATAGGGATCGTGGGCGACGCGAAAGCCACCTTGAGCCTCCTTGCGAAAGATCTTGAGGCCATCGTAGGGATGAGGAAATATCAGGACCTCCCGTGGGTCAAGAAGATGTGGGAACTGAAGAAAACCTGGGAAGAATCGATAGAGAAGGCGCGGTCTTCGATCAAGTCTCCTCCGACCGTTCCAAGGCTTCTGAAGGAGCTGCGGAGCCTCCTGGATAGAGACACCGTCGTCCTCGGGGAGGCAGGCTGGGCCCAGATCTTCCTGTTTCAACAGTTCCCCGTGTACATGCCGAGAACTCACATAAGCTCCGGGGGGTTCTCAACGATGGGTTTCGCATTGCCCGCCTCGATTGGAGCTAAGCTCGCTCAGCCGGAGAGACAGGTGGTGGCCTGCCCAGGGGACGGCGGCTTCCTCATGACCCTACATGAACTGGCAACGGCAGTCCAGTACAACATCCCCACGGTAACCATCGTCATAAACAACCTCGGATGGCTTTGCATCAGAGATCTTCAATGGGTCCAGTGCGGGAAAGGCAGGGACATCGCCACGATGTTCGAGTATGAAAATGGGAAGCCCTACGACATAGATTTTGAAGCCTTTGCCAAGTCTTTCAGAGCCTACGGAGCCACCATCAGGAAACCAGAGGAGATCACGCCGACCTTGAAGGAGGCTTTGAGATCAGGCGTGCCAGCAGTAATCAACGTGTACGTGGATCCTGAGACCCAGCCTGCTATGCCGGGGAAGTTCGAGCTACCTAGACCCGAGTACCTGATCAGGAAGCTGAGGGGGTAAGGACTCTAGGAGATCTGCAGCACATCCGGCACCGCATCCCAGTCTGCCGGTTTCCACTTTGCAGCCTTACCACCGCTGCAAGGACAAGAGAGCAGGATGCGGGACCTCATCTTGACCATGCCGGGATCTGTCTAATGGCCCCCTCGGCGGCTGAGCTGACTACCCTGCTGTAGAGGGTAAGGTAGTCTTTCCCAGCCCGGCGCGCGGGGGGAGCCCAAGCTCTCCGTCTCTTCTCCAGCTCCTGGCCGGTAAGCTCTACGGAAAGCTTTCTTAACGGGATGTCGATCTCGACCACATCATCCTCCTTAACGAGAGCTATCGGGCCTCCCTCCGCGGCCTCGGGTGACACGTGGCCGACGCATAGTCCCCTCGTTGACCCGGAGACCCGTCCATCAGTCACTAGCGCGACGGTTTCTCCCAGTCCCATCCCCATTAGCAGAGAGGTGATTTGATGCTGCTCCCTCATACCGGGGCCGCCTTTAGGGCCCTCATATCTGATGACCATGACCGACCCCTCTTCAACCGAATATGTCCTTAGAGCCTCCAACGCTTTCTCTAGGGAGTCAAAGACCGCGCAAGGACCTTCGTGTTTCCTCCTCTGGTAAGTGACGCCGCTCTGCCGGACTACCGCTCCTTGGGGAGCGAGGTTTCCCTTCAAAACGGCTATCCCTCCTTCAGACTGGAAGGGCTCAGAAAGCGATCGTATGACGCGCCTATCTGGAGCGACACGACCTAAGCTCTCTCCTAGCGTCTTGCACGTGACGGTGATGGTCTTCAGATTGAGAAGAGGGGCTAACTCCCTTAAGACCGCAGGGACTCCTCCGGCCTCGTCCAATTCCTTCATGGTATGAGGCCCATTAGGCTTCAAGGCGGTAATGACAGGAACCTTCCTACTTTTCTCATCGAATAGGTTGAGATCTACTTTCAGATCTAGCTCGTTCGCGATGGCGGGAAGGTGGAGGACAGAGTTCAAAGATCCTCCGATTGCCATGTCGACTGTGATAGCGTTCTCAAAAGCCTCTTGAGTGAGAATGTCAGATGGCCGAATCCCCTTCCGGATTAGGGCGGTTATCTGTTTCCCACTTTCCTTCGCTACATTCAACTTTTTAGCACTCACCGCGTGGGCCGTGGCGCATCCTGGCAGGCTTATCCCCAGAGCCTCGCAGAGGCATGCCATCGTGTTTGCAGTTCCAATCATTGAACACGTTCCAGCCCCTGGACAGGCTACCAGCGCTACATCCTCCAGTTCCCGGTCGGTGATCATGCGCAACTCCGCTTTGCCGATCATCTCCCTCATGTCAGAGAGGGCAAGGCTCTTGCCCTTGTACCTTCCAGGCATCATCGGCCCGGCGGTGACTACGATCGACGGGATATCGAGCCTCGCTGCAGCCATCAGATGCGCGGGAACAGTCTTGTCACAGCCGCAGAGCAGTACCATACCATCAAATCTGTGGACTTGAACCATGAGCTCGATCGAGTCCGCGATGACCTCTCTGGTCGGGAGGATGTACTTCATCCCGACATGCCCTTGGGCCAGTCCGTCGCACGCGGCGATGGTATTGAACTCGAACGGGACACCTCCCCCCGCCCTCACACCTTTTTTCACAGCGACGGCGATGTCTTTCAGGTGCATGTGGCCGGGAACGATCTCATTCCATGAGTTGACGACAGCGACAAAGGGTTTCTCAAAATCCTGTCTGGACAAGCCCAGCGCGTAAAGGAGTGACCTGTGGGCCGCTCTATGCCTTCCGTATACGAGCTCCATGCTTCTCAAAGCCTCTTCTCTCTTGTATGTGGACTTGGATTTCATGAACCCCTCACCATTTCTCTGACATGGAAGACCTTCCGCAAGGGTAAGAAGCGCAGCTCCTCCACTCATTACGGGATCGCCAATAGAGGCTTTATGAGGATTGAAATTAAAGATTGCGAGCGGCTGGCCCACAGGTATGGAAGCCTCCACGTGGGGTCACGTTGTCTTCTGAGCCTCGCATGGTGATCGCCAGTAAAAGGTTAACTATCCTTTTGCTGGATAGTCTTAGTCGAAGAGGAGCGTCCGATGTCAACCCTGAAGGATCTGATACTAGGTATGGCGGATGTTGACAACGTCAAGAGACATGTGAGCGATGCTCTAAGGTCGGGAGAGGAGCCTTCCAAGGTCATAGATGTTTTAAATGATGCGCTCGAAGAGGTCGGGAGACGATACGAGAGTGGGGAGTATTTCCTTTCGGAGCTGATGATGGCCGGCATTCTGGCCACTGAAGCGACGAAGATCCTCGATGCCCACATGGCGGGAGGCAAAAGAAGCAAGATCGCGAAGGTAGTTATGGGAACCGTCAAGGGCGATATTCACGACATCGGGAAGAATATAGTTGTCATGATGCTTCGGGCTGCAGACTTCGAAGTGCTCGATCTAGGCGTCGATGTTCCTCCAGAGAAGTTTGTGGAGACTATCAGAAATGAAGGAGCACAGATAGTGGGAATGTCTGCTCTTCTCACCTCAACCGTCGACCAGATGAAGATCGTAATCGACGCCTTCACCAAGCAGGGAGTGAGAGGCAAAGTCAAGGTGATAGTCGGCGGGCGACCGGTGACAGAGGAGTTCGCACGCGAGATCGGAGCTGACGGCTATGCGGAAGACGCCGTGGAAGCGATAAAGGTTGTCAGGGACTTCGTGCAGCTAGGAGGGGCGCGCCTTGAATAAGAGGGAGAGAGTCCTAAGGACGCTCGAACTGCGAGAACCTGACAGGGTGCCAATAACGGAGTTCGGAATTGAAGTCCCCCTCATGGAAGCGATAACCGGAAAGAAGGCGCCTACAAGTACTTCTGAGCAGACGCAGGTGACCGCTGACAGAGAACTGGAAAAGGGGAGAATCGGCTTCAAGGTCGAATGCTACCAGAAGCTGGATTTCGATGCAATCGTGATCGACCTCTCAGCCCCTGAAGACTGGATCCCTAGGAAGAATCCAAACGGAACCATGGTGGATCTATGGGGCAGAGTGCTAATGCTTGATCAGCGGAGCAGAGCATGGGTCCCGTACAGCACCGTTTTTCAGGCACCTGAGGACTTCGACAGGTTTGAACTCCCGAATCCGCATGACCCGGGATGGGCGTTTGCCACCGAGTATGCGAGGCGTGAGGCAGGGGAGGAGGTGGCGGTGGCCACATTCATTCGGGACCCCTTCGCCCACGTGTGGGAGATGTTCACGCCCTTGAACTTCGTCCGGTGGATGTATCAGAAGCCTCAGCTCATCAGAAGGGCTATCGAGGAGGTCGCCAAGTTCAATATCGAAATCATAAAGAGCGTAGCGGAGGCGGGAGCAGACTTCATCATCAGCGGAGGAGACTACTGCGAGGAGAAAGGGCCGATGGTTCCGCTGAGATTCTTTGATGAGGTAATATTCCCGAACCTAAGAATGCAGGTCGACGCCGCGCGCGGGCGGGGGGTCAAGCTGATTAAGCACACTGACGGGAATGTGAATCCAATTCTGAAGGGTTTGGCGGCGATAGTGGACGGGCTCCACTCGTTAGATCCCACCGCAGGCGTAGATATCGGCGAAGTGAAGGAGCATTATGGAGATAGGCTGATCCTCATCGGAAATGTCGCCGTGGACAACCTCGCCAAGAACAGTAGGGAGGAGATTGTGGAGGAGACCAAGGGCTGCATCAGGAAAGCATCACCCGGAGGGGGTCACATCTTGTCGTCGAGCAACACGTGGGCGAGCGGAGCGAAACTGGAGAACTGCTTAGCTATGGTCGAAACAGGAAGGAAATACGGGACATACCCGATACGGGTTTAGCCTTCATGCCCTGCTCCTGGGAGGAGTGTGAGCAGGGTTCCAACCACGGAATAGACTACAGGATAGCTATCTTGGACGTAAAA
>CAYSNV010000043.1:0-7660 GCA_964432545.1 uncultured Candidatus Bathyarchaeia archaeon
ACAGGGTACCAGATAGAAGAGTTGGAAGACGCTGCCACGATAAGAGTCCCAAGGTGTCCGCCACAGGAAGCGAGAGTAAAGAGTGGGAGGAGAGTATTTCCATGCAAAGCTATGCATCAAAAAGATTTCCAGAGTTTCGCTACTGCTATAGATGAAAGAGTTAAGGTGAATTGTATCTTCGCCCCTCCGGATCCTCACCCCGCCGATCTCTGGTGCGAGTGGAAGTTCACTCTCAAACAAAACCGGGGCACGCGAAGTTTGAGCAACGAAGAGTAGAACCTTTCTTCACATTCACAGGGGACTGTGCATTTGAGGTGTATTGCATCGTGGAGTGGGGGCAAGGATAGTTGTTTCGCCTGCTACAAAGCGATTCTTCAGGGACACGAAATTTGCTATCTGATTAACTTTATCTCTAAGGAGTATCGGCGAGTTAGCTTCCACGGAACTGAAGCTAACCTGATTCAATTGCAGGCTGAGGCGGTTGGCATCCCTTTGGTGCAGAAAGAGACGACGTGGGGTGGCTATGAACAGGAGTTCAAAGAGGCGGTGAAGAGCCTAATTCCTGAGCGTGTGGAAGGCATGGTTTTCGGCGACGTGTATCTGCAGGAACATAGAGATTGGGTGGAGAGAGTCTGCGGAGAGTTGGGGATCGAGGCGGTTGAACCGCTTTGGGGAATAGCGCCAGAGAGAGTTCTTATGGAGTTTCTGGATGCTGGTTTTGAGGCAAAGGTAGTTAGTGCTAAAGCTGACTTATTTGATGAGAGGTGGATTGGCCGTAACGTGGATGAATCTTTCCTGAGATATCTCAGAGACAACAAGATCGATGTATGTGGAGAGAACGGGGAATATCACACGTTTGTGACTGATGGCCCTCTCTTCAAGAAGAAAATAAGAATAACAGAAAGCCGGCCAGTCAAGAGAGACGACCGTTGGTTCCTGGATACTGTGGAATATTCACTGTGAGAGCACGCGCTACCGATCACTATCAATAGGCACTTAATTAACAAGTTGTGAGAATGACAATGAATAGGAGATATGTTGCTAAACGCATGATTTCATATTTTCTGAGACCCGCAAAACAGCGCGGAATAGTCAATGCGTAAAGAGATTATTGGGTTATCATGAATAGACCAAGTCGATCCTCTCAGCGCACATCTTATAGCGCGCGCTTACGCGCAACCAGAAAGTCTCTGATCATTTCTCGCATACTGTCCATATCGATTTTCAGATATGGCTCTAACCGGGCTAGCTCCCGGACTATCTGCAACTTCAGGTACAGCTTTTCAGGATTCTTTCTAAACGCTTGAATTATTAGCGTTTGCTCAATCTCATCTCTATCTAATGATTTAGCGAGAGGCGCTGAGCCCTCCTTTTCTTCAATCCTTTTCAGGTATGCTTCCACAGTCCCCTGTATGTTCGAGTGCGCGCTGTCACGAAGGTCCTCGGATCGAGATTCAGAGCATGATAATCTGGGGGAATCCATGGAGCACCCTCATTCTTTCTGTCCCAGTCCGCGCGCTGGAATCTTGCACTCACTACTCAATGAGAAGAAAGGCATACCGGTTCATTGTCTGGGAATAGTCTGAAAGAACCTCGATGGGGTATCCGTACCGTCTCGCGGTGGAGAAGACGTCGATACCCATCGCTTCAGGAGTGGGGCGAGCGAACTTCGCATTCTTGCACTCCTCTTTCACACCTGTACACGCGGGACACAAGCGGCAGCGGTCCATGAGGAGCAGAAAGGCCTTGTAATGCCCCGCAAGGAATACATCCCTTTCCAGCTTCAGGAGGCCTTGGTTCACCTCTCTGCCCCACGCGACACGGTCCTCAGGCCGAGCCACTCTCTTCTTGAAATGGAGTATCGCGGCGGTCTCATACTCGTTGAGGAATTGCCGGCACTCTGAGACGGAGGGGACAAAAGAGGGGCAGCACGCATTCTTCCCATAGTGCGCGCACCCATACATGCACTTCATTCGTACCCATTCGGAGACGATGATTCTCCGGGGTTCGATCCATTTGAAATCGGTGTAACCATGTTTCTCGAAGAGATCTTCCAAGTTCCTGCGGTCAGTGAGAGTCAGAGTGCTTTTCAGCGGCTAGTACTCTTCTTTGGTCCTTCCGTCATTCCCGCCGTCTCCACAGCAGACAATGCAGACATTTTGGCCGCAAACGTTTAATAAAGGTGCCGACCGGCCGCGCAACTGGCTTCATGATCTTGGCAAACTGATGGGCAGGAGACCCCTGTCATATTCGCCCTTTTCCCTATAGGGCTACTGGAGCCGGTGAATAGCTCCGGTCTACGTCTTATGTTTGATGAAGGTTCCGTTCCGATATTCTTCGAAAGCTATCCTAAGCTCCTCCTGCGTGTTCATCACTATGGGGCCATACCACGCCACCGGCTCTCCGATCGGTTTTCCTGACAGAAACAGGAACCGTACCGGGGTATCCGCCACCGTAACCATCAGTCTATCCCCGTCCCCGAACAATACCAGACTCTCCGGCCCGATCAAGCACTCCCGTTCAAAGTCAAAGTAGCCTGCGCCTTCTACTTCGTAGGCGTAGGGCTTACGGCCCTGATCGAAGTACCCTTTCACCTCTATCACGTAGGTGAACGCGGTATGACCGGGTTTAACGGCATGTGTGAATTGGGAGCGGGCAGGGACCGTGACGTCCAGATACTGGGGGTCGGTCACGATATCGCGAACCGGCCCCTTCACTCCCCTCACCTCACCGCAGATGATCCTGGCTCGGGCGCCGCTCTCCAGAGCAACCTCGGGGATCTGGGAGTTCTTGACATCCCTGTAGCGGGGGTCCATCATCTTGTGCGAGGCCGGAAGATTCGCCCAGAGCTGAAACCCCCACATCAACCCGTCCTCTCTCCCCCTGGGCATCTCTTGTGGATTATGCCGTTGCCCGCCGTCATCCACTGCACGTCGCCGGAGCGGATAACCCCTGAATTGCCCATGCTATCACCATGCTCGACTTCCCCGTACAGAACGTACGTGATCGTCTCTATTCCCCGATGAGGGTGCCAGGGAAAACCTCGGATGTAGTCGGAGGGGTTGCTTGAGTGGAAATCGTCGAGGAGCAGGAAAGGGTCCAGCCGCGGGACATGGGAGAAGCCGAAAGCCCTCTTCAAGCGGACGCCGGCGCCTTCAACCGTGGGTTTGCTTCTCAACACTCTTTTGATGCTTCTGACATTGAATATTTCGCTTCACACTCTTGTATCTTCGCAGTAAGGATAAGAGTTATGGCTCGCAAATTTCGCGCCGAAGGTTGTCAGACTCCTTGGCAAGTTCGGCTCGCATCAGAACTTCAGACCTCAATCACCTTTACTCTCTTCATGAAACTTTCCAGCGCTTCCGCTCTGTCCTGTGATACCCGTCTTAGATGTCCAATCTCGAACGGGTTCAGATCAACGAATCTGCAGGCTACCACATCCACCGCTAAGGCGTCCACCCCCAGTATCACTTTGTCGTCAGCATCTACAACGTTCAAATGCGGGTTGATCACTTGAGCTATGTCGGCTATGACGTCGTCCACGCCTAGGGGATGGTACACGCTGTACTTGCGCTTCTGAGGGAGTAGCCCGAACAGGTTCTTTAAAGCGCCGGTGAAACGTGTCTCGGAGTGGGTGCCAACTTTGGGGACGTTCACGAGAACGTCAGCATTCACCACCGTTCTGGGCAGGTCGATCGTTTTGAGAATATGGGGATGGGGAACTTGGAGCTTGACCAGCTCGTCACTGGAAAGGTCAACAGCCCTCGCGCTGCCGCCGAAGCGCTTTACCAGAGCGTTAACGCCAAGCCTGTCGAACTGGGTTTCCGGGGTGTGTATCATGCTCCTCGTCTCGCCGATCACCAATGATTCTACATGAGGTGAAAGGAACTCCATAATGCTTGACAGGAGATCTGGTGAAGGATGGTAGAGACCGCAGATATTGGGCTTGATCAACGCGAGACAGGGTGTTTCAAGATTGAACCCGGCTTGCGCAGAAAGGTTGGGAAGATCTCTGACCGCCTCGCCGTGACCGCAGATTATCACTGGTTTGTACATCCTCTTTCTCCATGACTGTTTGTTCCCGTGAGGTTCAGGCGCGAGCTGACGATATATCTGGCCTCTGTTCAGAAGATCAATCGGTCTGTTGCGCTGACTCTCCCATCGTTCTTACGAGCTGTTTGACAGTTTCTGAGTATTCCCGCAACGGAATCATTCTGTGGTTTTTGAATTGGTCGGCTATTTCTCTGATCGGCTTGTTTGCATGTGGCAAGATCGTGTCGGGACTTAGTTCGGATAACGGGATGGCGAGAAACGGTCTGGTCATGACGTCGCGGTCAGGGATCGTCACGTCTTCTGTGGAAACGTCCAGGTCTCCGTAGGCGAGGATGTCGATGTCGATCGTTCTAGGCGCATACTTGTCTTTCTCCCTTTTTCTTCCCAGCCTCTCCTCCACGGACCGTAGGATGCCGAATTTCAATCTGCGCGGGTCTACGTCGGTCTCCACTTTCACGACGCAGTTGTAGAAGTCCGGTTGAGGTAATCCGCCGAGGGGCTCGGTACGGTACACGGTTGAGACGTCTACAACCTTGACATGCTCTGCGAGCAGTCTCACAGCCTTCAGGATGTTCTTTTCAGGGTGGATGTTGGAGCCCAGAGAGATGTACACCTTGACCATGCTTGGAGCGGCCTACTTATCCCTAGTTATCTCCACGCCAACACTGCTCGCAAACCTGAGCGCACCAGGTTTCTCAACGGTTACTCTGACTCTTTGAACTTTGGGATGCTGTAGACATATCTGGGCTACTCTTTCCGCCAACGTCTCCACCAGGAAGAATTGAGAGTTCTCCACCATCTGTATGATCTTCTTGTTTATCTCCCTGTAGTTTGCGGTCAAAGAAATATCGTCTTTACGGGCAGCCTCGGAGAAATCCAGGAACAGTGTGATGTTAATACGTACATCCTGCTTCTCTCTACGCTCGAAATCGCTGGTCCCTATGATGCATCGGACCAGCAAGTCCTTTATCATGATCTTGTCCATTCTATCTTCACCTTTCATCGCTGCCAACCCTCACTAGTCTGAATCAAATGCTTAGCGCACGTCAATAAGCAGATCCTTTCTCAGAATTTTACCCATGCACCTTCATCTTCCTCACTCACGGTTGGCGCCCTTCTATCGTCTGAACCAGATGCTTCCCTCCATCAACGTATATGACCTGTCCTGTGATGAAATCGCTTCTCAGAAGGAACAGCACGGCGTCAACCACGTCTGAGACTGAGCCGTACCTCTTTAACGGCACGGTGCCCTTCAGTCTCTCCAAATAGCTGAGATCTTTTCCTTCCGGTGGAAGTATTAGACCCGGCGCGACAGCATTCACAGTCATGTTCGGGGAGAATCCCAAGGCAAGGGATCTTGTCAGAGTCTCCAGCATCTTCTTGCTGAGATAGTAGGTGAACCTGTCAAAATCGAACCCCGTAATCCTCGTATCGAGGATGTTGACGATCTTTCCGCGTCCAATTCTCTGGGCAAAACTCCTACTTAGCAGGAACGGCGCCCACGCGTTGACCTGCATGACATTGTTCAGGTCGTCCACGCTGGCCGCTTGTATGCTGTTCGCTGGAAAGACCGAAGCGTTATTGATGAGAATGTCCAACCGCCCCGCTTCCATCACCGTGTTCTCGATCAAGTTCTCACAAGAGTCGGGTTTGCCTAAGTCCGCCTTCACTAGATGCGCTTTCACACCTAGATTGACTGCCTCTTCTCGCACTTTCCGCGCCTCGGCCTCTGATCTGCCATAATGGATGACAAGATTGGCTCCCTGTCTCGCCAACTCAAGCGCAAGGGAGCGGCCGATCCGTCTTGCCGCACCGGTGATGAGCGCGGTCTTCCCTTTCAAATTGAACATGAAGTCTCTACCTTAGGTCTATAACGCCTATGCAGAAGGGATGTATGCGCCAGCTATCTCCATATATACCTGAGAATATTTAAGATAGGTTATTTGAATCCGCGTCTCGGTGGGTTGAAATGAGAGAGGATCAACGCCAAAAGAGGATTGAAGAAGCCATCAGAATCATTCTCAAAGAACTCGGGATAGATGAGGTTTCTGAGACTTTTCAGAACACCCCAACGCGGGTAGCGAGAATGTACTTGGAGCTTTTCTCCGGGTTGGACGGAAAAAACGAGCCTCAGATAAGAATGTTCGACAACACGGGCTACCGTGATATCCTTTCGGTCAAAAACATCCCTTTCTACTCGATGTGTGCACATCATTTGCTTCCTATGTTCGGTCACGTATCCGTCGCCTACATTCCGGGCGAGAGAATCGTGGGACTGTCAAAGTTCCCGCGCATCGTGAAATATTTCGCCTCCAAACCGCAGGTGCAGGAAGATCTCACCAAGGAGTTGGCTGACTACCTCCACAAGAACCTGGGGGCGCATGGGGTCTTGGTGATGGTGAGCGCGCGGCACCTGTGCATGGAGATGCGGGGGATCAAAACGCATGATGTGGAGGCTGTCTCCAGCGCCATCCGGGGGTCCTTTGAGACAAACCCTTCAACCAAGGAAGAGGCTTTGAGGATACTGAGGTCGTGAGCGCTGTGAGCTTGGCAGAGAAGAAGTGTACGCCGTGTGAGGGTGGAATACCGCCGTTCACTAGGGAGGAGGCTGAGGAATATCTGAAAAGGGTTGAAGGGTGGAACTTGACTGACGGGACGATCGAGAAGGACTTCCAGTTCAAGAACTTCAAAGAAGCGCTCGCTTTCATCAACAGAGTCGGGGATCTGGCTGAGTCGGAGGGGCACCACCCCGACATCCTCCTCCACAACTACAGGAGGGCTAAGATCATGCTGTCAACTCACGTCATAAAAGGCCTGAGCGTGAACGACTTCATTATGGCCGCGAAAACAGACAAGCTAGAGCGGTAGCTCCGCGGCCTTTTAGTTGTCCGTGAACCCCTTGGAGTTTAGTCCGAGGATGCGAGTTCTTTTCTACTTTTCTGTTTAAAGGTAGGGGTGGCTCTGGGGAGCGCTTTACCGCTCCTCAGAGACTAAAGAATGGATAGCGGATGCTATCCGCTAGGAGTTGATAAGTTTTGTTGTTTAAATTGATTAGCGGAGCTCATAGCCTGGGTGAGGCGAATCTCCACTTCCAGTTCACCCCCAAGTATCGGCGGGAGATCTTCCGCGATGAGAAAGTCAAGGAGGCGTGTGAGGCCTGCTTCAGGCAGGTCGCAGAGGAACTGGGCATAGCATTACATGCGGTGGAGTTTGGGCCCGACCACTGCCACCTCTTCGTCGGCGCCTGCAAGAATTATAGCGTCGCTGAGCTGGCGCAGCGGTTCAAGGGCGTCAGCTCTAGGATGATACGGCAGACCTTGTGGGGCTTGGTGAAGATGCAGCTGTGGGGTGACGCCTTCTGGAGCGCCGGCTACTTCTACCGCAGCGTCGGATCGGTGACCAGCGACGCCATGGAATGGTACATCGAACACGCCCAGCGTAAACACTGGAAAGCGCTCGACCACCACGCCTACAAGGAGTTGAAACAGAAAACGTTAAACCACTACATGAATTGAGACCCCGCAGGCTTCAGCCTGCGGTAATTCAGAAGGCCAATGCTCTTCTTCAGGATCTCGATGTTCAGCTTTCCCGCCTTGAGAGTCTTGCC
>CAYSNV010000044.1:0-7552 GCA_964432545.1 uncultured Candidatus Bathyarchaeia archaeon
TCTCATACCCTTGGATGAGGGTGGGGTCGTGGTCCACGACCGAGTGAGCAGCTGACTCGCCGGCGAACTTCGCTCCCATGAGGCCGGTAATGACGCCTCCGCCTGTGGTAGGCTTAACGTGGGATGCGGCGTCACCAACAGTTAAGAGGCCACGCCAGCAGGTTCTTCGAGGGGCCCCGCCGAGGGGGATCGCGTGAAAGACGGGTGGCGAGAGTCTGGCTTTCTCCAGCTTTCTTGAGGCGACGGGATGCTTTCTGAGGAGTCTGTTCAGCAGAGTTCGGGGATCTTGGTGTCGAGTTGCAAGGCCGATCTTTGCGGTGTCGTCGCGCAAGGGTGCGATCCATGCGTAGAATCCGTCAGCATATCGTGAGCCGAAGTAGACCTCGACGGAGCCCTCATCCGCGTCTGTGATCCTGTCTGCGCGTACTTGGATGCCGGTGACCCTCTCCGAGGAGCCTCTTGAGAGATACCCCTGCTTGAGGAGCAAGGAGGGGGGATACCCTTCTGCGTCGACGACCACGCTCGCCGTTGTGTCTTGCACTTTCTTCCCGTCGGTGTATGCAAGCTCCCGAGACCTGCGGGAGGAATCTAACCTGACAGACAGGACTCTGTGACCTCTGCGAAGGCTCACGCCCCTTTTCTCGGCTTCGGCTGAAAGCCACCTGTCGAAGAGACGGCGATCCACTATCACGCTGCGGGGGGAGGAGGAGTCAAAAACGAGTTCGTGGCCTGCGGGGGAGAAGAACTTGTAGAGCCTCACCCCGCTTTGAATAGTTCTCGGCGGCGGGGTTATGTGAAGCCTCTGTAGGCCGCCTAGGTTGAGGTGACCTGTACAGTGGGCGGGCTCACCGACTATGGAATGCTCCTCATAGACCGCCACGTCAACCCCGTGATTCGCAGCTGTCAAGGCGGTGTAGGTACCGACCGGGCCTGCTCCGATGACCGCGACAGAGTGGTCGGGAGGCAAAATCTTCGCCGAGCCGGAAGGCAAGGAAAGGGGGAGGCTAGGAGACAAGCTCGACTCGTCGTTTCCCTTTCATGAGGCGTGAGACCCGCACAACCCCCATGACTTCAAGCTTCATCAAGATGTTGTTGAGCTCTCTGAAGCTGAAGTCGTCGTTCGCGTCGTTGAGCTCCTTTAGCAGCTCAACGTCGGTGAGCGCCCCCTTCTTCTGCAGGATCTCCACGATCGTGATGCGGGCGGGGACAGAGGTCCACACTTTCAAGAGGTGTCTCCGTTCCGGTTCAGCTTATTTTCAGCAGCGTCGCCGCCTTGATCTTCTGGAGCCGTTTCCCGAACCGCCTGTAGTGTTCATTCATCTCCGGGTAGATGCTGGGCTCGATCTCCGTCATCGCCCCCTTGAAGTCATCGAGGGTCACCGTTTCCACTTTCAGGCTTCTCCGCAACGCGTTCAACGCCGCTTCTCTGCACAACGCCTGCACATCGGCACCGGAGTAGCCGACAGCGGTGCGGGCTAGCTCTTCAATCTTCACGTCTTTGGCCAGCGGCATGTTCTTGGTGTGGATCTTGAAGATGTTGACAAGGGTCTTGTAGTCGGGGGACGGAACGTAGACCATCCGGTCTATTCTCCCGGGGCGTAGAATCGCCGGGTCGAGGATGTCGGGGCGGTTGGTCGCTGCGATGACAACGACGTTTTCAAGGCTTTCGATCCCGTCCAGCTCGGTGAGGAGTTGACTGATCACCCTCTCCGAGGCGCCGGAGTCTGAGAAGCCCAATCCCCGCTGGGGTACAATCGCGTCGACCTCGTCGAAGAAGATGATGGAGGGCGCGGCCGTCCGGCCTTTCCTGAAGATCTCCCGGATCGCTTTCTCCGACTCCCCAACCCACTTGCTGAAGATCTCGGGACCTTTCACAGAGATGAAGTTCGCCTCGCTCTCTGTGGCGACGGCTCTCGCAAGCAGCGTCTTCCCACACCCAGGCGGCCCAAACAGGAGTATCCCCTTCGGCGGGGTGACGCCCATCCTCGTAAACACTTCAGGATTCTTCAGCGGCCACTCCACCGCTTCGATCAGCTCCTGCTTGACATCCTCCAGACCTCCGACTTCGTCCCAGTGGACCGAGGGGACCTCCACGTACACCTCTCTCATGGCGGTCGGGGTGACGTCGCGGTAGGCGGCGATGAAGTCCTGCATCTTGACAATCATCTTCTCAAGGGTCGAGGGGGGAATGTGCTCCTCCTCCACGTTGATTTCAGGGAGGTATCTTCGGAGGGCTTTCATGGCGGCTTCCCTGCAGATCGAGGAGACATCGGCGCCTGTGTAGCCGTGCGTCATCTCTGCAAGGCGCTTCAGGTCGACGTCGCTGTCGAGGGGCATACTTCTTGTGTGGATCTGAAGGATCTCGTAGCGCCCCTGCTTGTCGGGAACGCCGATCTCGATCTCCCGGTCGAACCTGCCGGGTCTTCGCAGAGCGGGGTCAATGGCGTTGGGCCTGTTGGTCGCCCCGATCACGATGATGTTGCCGCGAGAGCCCATTCCATCCATGAGGGAGAGAAGTTGAGCAACGACTCTCCTCTCCACCTCCCCGGTGACCTCTTCCCTCTTGGGCGCGATCGCGTCCATCTCGTCGATGAAGACGATGCTGGGTGCGGTCTCCTGGGCTTTCTGGAAGATCTCGCGGAGGCGGGCCTCCGACTCGCCATAGAACTTGGACATGATCTCAGGACCCGATATCACGTAGAAGTTGGCGTCGGACTCGTTGGCAACCGCTTTGGCCAGCAGGGTCTTGCCGCATCCCGGCGGCCCGTAGAGGAAGACGCCGCGGGGAGGCTCGATCCCAAGCCTCTGGAAGAGCTCGGGGTGCCGGAGGGGGAGCTCCACCATCTCCCGGATCCTCTGGATCTCCTCCCGCAGGCCCCCGATGTCCTCGTAGGTCACCATGGGGATGCCTTTCTTCTCAGGCGTCGGCTCACTCAAGACTTGGATCGCCGTCGACTCGACGATCTTAACGGGGCCGCGGGGCCTCGTCTTCACGACGATGAGCGGGATGGCGCTGCCGAAGATGGAGAGCATGGACATGTCGCCTTCAACGAACGGCATATCCATGAACCTGCGGTGGACGAAGCTGACGAACTCCTCATCCACGTTCAGTTTCACGTCGGTAGGGGAGAACACGATGTTCTGGGCGTCCGCCACCTCAGCCCCCTTTATGGTTACGTACTCGTTGAGGGCGACCCCTGTATTCCTCCGGATCAGACCGTCCATACGGATGATCTCCTGGTTCTGATCCTCCGCGTACGCAGGCCACGCAATCGCCACGGTCTTCTTCTTGCCACGTATCTCCACGAAATCTCCCGCGGTCACCCCAAGCTTCTGCATGGTGGCGTTGTCCATGCGGACCTTTCCGTGACCAACGTCTCGTTGCTTCGCGTCCGCAACCTTTAGCTGAACTTCCCTATTTGCCATTCTAGGTCATCTCAATGATCCGGATCTGTGACGGTGTGGATAGGGGACTCTTCCGGCTGAGACATATATCGTGTTAGCCTGAATAAATAAGTAGCGATGTGGAGAAGGAAAGCCTTCTTCATCAACACACGCGTACTCGTTAAATAAACTTTACGGAGACCCCTTTAGAGCCTGGTCATCCCGACGACCTGAATCTCGCCGACGCCTTTCACCGCGGTCAGCTTCTCCTCAAGACGGGTCATGATGCCCTCCTCTTTCTCGGGCATCGTGACGTGAACGATCAAGGCGACCAGTCCGAAGGCGATGGGCTCCTCTTGAGACTTCTGGACTTTGACGTTGTCCGGCACCGATCGTTCGATCTCCATCCTCAACTGGTTCAGATTGACGGTGATGTCGGTGGGCAAGATCCTGATGGAGGCTAAGATGTCCGCCATTGTCCCTCCCCCTTAGGGCCCTGTGAAGCCGCACTTTGGGCATTTGTAAGGTCTGCCGAAGGTCCTGCACTTGTCGCATCGCCAGACGACGATCTCGCCGCAGCTGGGGCAGGGGAACTTGACCGCAAACTCGTCGGGGAGTATCACGCGCCCGCACCAGTTGCAGATGGGCATCTTCACGGTTCTTGCTTCGCTCACTCGACCTTCGCCTTTGACGCGAAACGATTGCCGATCTCATATTTAAATCCTGTTTTCAGACCTCACGAGGTTTAGCCTTCCCTATGCAAATCAGCTTTTTAAGAGAGGGTGAAGGACTGTCTAGAAGGGATGTTCAGAGTTCTCTCCAGCAGGAATGTGCTGATAAGGTTCCTCTCGCTATGGGCGGTGGGCTTCACAGTCATGTACGTAGCGTGGAGTATCAGTTACAGGTCTCTGCCTGAAGGGGTTCTATGCGGAAAGCTTCTGGTAGGTCAGGTAGAGATCGTCACACAGGAATTACTGTCGACTTTTTCTCGGATACTTGGATACAACCTCGTTTTCGCATGCTTTCCTCTCGTGATCGCGAATCTTGTCAGGGTGAAACGGCTGCCCCTCGGATACCTGTTAGTGCCCTACCACTGGGCAATGTACGGGACTCTTCTGGGCACAAACTCCTTCGCCTTCCCCTCACCCTCACGCCTTCTTCCTGCTTTTGAAACGCTTTTCCGCGGGGTCGGGATCTGCGAGATCACTGCATACACGCTACTGGCAGCGGCGACGTACGGCGTCACGGTCTATTTCAGCAGAGGGAGGTTCGATCTCAGAATCGTCGGCCTGGAGAGAGCGGAGAGAATAGGCCTTGCTGTCTCCATAGCTCTGCTCGCCGTCTCGAACTTTGTCGAGGCCTGGCAGATCGTACGCTGAAAGTCGGCGACGCCGTTTTCGAAACCCTTAACTCACAGTCCCCCCATTCGCCTTCTCACCCCCTACAGGTGTGAACATGGCTGACGTTCTGCTCATTCAGCCACCTCTGCCTCCTCCCCTGAACGCCTATGTCACCGATATGGTGCTCACTCCTCCCCTCGGCCTATGCTACATCGCGTCGTGTCTGAAAGACAGTTATCAGGTCGCGATCGTGGACGCCGCGATCCTAAACCTCGACGAGAAAGCAACAAAGGACGCGATCAAGAAGGAGCATCCCAAGATCTTAGGCATCACCGCCACGACCTTCACCTACAAGAGCGCGCTCAAGATCGCCCAGACGGCAAAGAGGCTCAACAAAGACGCCCACACCATTCTCGGTGGCCCCCACGTGACGTTCACCGCAGAAGAAGCGGCGAAGAATCCTCACGTCGACTACGTCGTCCGGCATGAGGGCGAGGTGACGATGAAACAGCTGAGCGACTTCCTGCTCAGGAGAAAGGGAAGGCTGGAAGACATCAAAGGAATAACCTACAGGAAAGGGGATGGACTCGTCTCCGCGCCCCCCCAACCCTTGATAGAGAACTTGGACGACCTCCCGTTCCCCAGCAGAGACCTCACCCCGCTCCACCTCTACAAGATCCCGGCCTCGATCATCACCAGCAGGGGATGCCCCTCCCAGTGCATCTTCTGCGCAGCGGGAGCTATGTCAGGACAGAGGTATCGGGTGCGCAGCCCCGGCAACATCGTCGAGGAGGCAAAAGTGATGTTGAAGGAGATGAATCCAGGGTTCTTCTTCGTCGCCGACGACACCTTCACCATCTTCCACGACAGGGTCAGGGCGATCTGCAAGCAGTTCAAGGAACTGGGCATCCGCTGGGTGTGCGAGTCACGGGTGAACACGGTGACTGAGGAGATCGTTGAAGAGCTCGCGGCGGCCGGATGTTTTGCCATGCAGTTCGGCGTGGAGTCGGGGTCCCAGAAGGTCTTAAACTCCATTCTCAAGGGCATCACGATCGAGCAGGTTCGGAGGGCGGTTAAATGGTGCCTGGAGGCGGGGATTATCCCGGTGTGCAGTTTTATGGCGCCTCACCCGGAGGATGGCTGGGAAACGGTGAAAGAGACCGAGGACTTCATGAACGAGCTGAAGGGCCTAGGGGCGCAGATCTACGTCTCCCTCACCACACCCTTCCCCGGGACAAGCCTGTATAAGAACGCGAAGGAGCTTGGCATAGAGCTGCTTTCCGACGATACGGACGACTACAACCTCGCCACACCTGTCATACGAACAAAGAACTTCTCGGTTGAAGACGTTGAGGAGATCTTCGACCGCTTCATGGCGATATCGAAAGAGACAATCCCCTTCGAGAAGGTCTAGACAGAGTGGACGGGGCTGGCGAGCCTTTCCTCTCAGATCCGAACGCTGAGACCTTGTGAAAAGGGAACTAGAGAAACCGCATCAACCCGCAGACTGTACTCAACATCTCCTCCGTAACCCAGCCGCGCCACCAGCTCCGCGGACGGGGAATCTCGCAGCTCCCGCCTGACACGCTGCCACGGCACCTCAGCGGTCAACAGGGCGATTCTGGTCGTGTCCCCACGCGGGGCGAATCCACGCCCCACAAGCCTCCGGGCGATCAGCCCAGCTGCGTAAAGGTCCTCGACGCACTCGTTCCGCCATGCGCGTGGGATGAGAGCCTTCACGTCACCGTTGTTGTGTCCTGTAAGCTGCGCCGCCGCGTCTGCGCATGCGCTACTGTTGACCAGGGCACCTATAAAGAGCCTCTGGGATCGGGTGACGCCGCAGCGCATAAGGCCTGTTCCGTGGCTGGTGGTGATGACCACGCTCTTACCCCACACACGGGCACTCGTCATTTCTGTGGGCGAGTTGCCAAGATCGAAGCCCTTGATCTTGGCCCCGCCTCTTTCTCCCGCGGTGAGATACTCGGGATTCCTCTTGATTATCTCTCCGACCTCCCTCAGGGAGGCGGCGGGGATGAATTCTCTTGCGCCGTTGTGGAGGCCTGAGATGATCGTGGAGCTGCAGCGGATCACATCGATCGCGGTGGTGACGTCATTCCTGGTGACGACTCTTCGGGCCGCGCGGATTCCTCACAAGATGCGCATCTCTCTCATCATCTCACGCCTCCGTACGCCGACGGGTCACAGTTCAGACCCGTTAGAGAGGTGGGCTAAGGAACTTGAGCCCTCTGCTAGGCAAAAACGCAATTCCGTTGTTCAGGCAGTCTCGTGGTGCAGGGCTCTCAGTCAGCGAGGTTGCGTAGCGGCCTACTCCACTTCGCGCAGTATCCTTCCCATGGCGAAGCAAGCCATCAGGGCGGCGATGCCTTTCTGGGACGCGCGGTAGTGGACCTCGCGGGGGTTCTTCTCGACTTTGCTGAGCAGACCCTCCCCCAGCATCGCCTGGAGACTCTCGGTGAGGACCTTCTGGTTCGCATCGAGCTCCACCATGAGTTCACTGAATCGGCGGTCAAATCCCTTCACGACGTTGAAGAGTAGACGCGACCGCGTCTGGTTGGCAAGTACCTTGTGGATCCCCAAGACCTCGTTGACCTCGTCCTGTAGATCCGGGAACGCGTCAACAAGCCCACGGGGAGCCTCATCCTCCTGCTCGAGCGGAATCTCTAGGAGGACTTCGTCATCTCGCATCAGCCGCAACTTGAGAGCCATGACTGCTCACCCAGAGATGTGTTGGGCGGCGGATTTAAACTTTGTTACCTAAAGGTAACTCTCTGAGGCCCCGCCAGACAACGCCTCACACCACCCTCACC
>CAYSNV010000045.1:0-7372 GCA_964432545.1 uncultured Candidatus Bathyarchaeia archaeon
CTCAAGAACCGGCTGACGGAGGTTGACGACTCAGGTCTCTTCGCTTTGCGAAGCGCTGATGATAGGCCTCGCTTTGTCCTGTCATGTGAAGTCTCCACCATCTTCACCTACGGCAATCAGAGCCGTCACATCCATCATGTCATCCTCACACCTCGGCTTGAGTATGCGGAGGATCTCTCGGAAAAGCTGTCGGGGTACGGGGACCTCTCGGTTGATGGACGGCCGACGCTCGACATGTCGGCCGCCGAGCTTGTCGAGATCGTGGTAGAGACCTCGCAAGAGAATTTCATCTTCCCCTCCCACATATGGACTCCCTGGTTCAGTATTCTCGGCGCCAACAACGGATTCGACTCAATTGAAGAGTGCTACCAAGATCAAGTCTCTCACATATCTGCTCTCGAGACCGGTCTGTCCTCTGACCCCCCGATGAACTGGCGTGTCGAATCTCTCGACCGGTTTGCGCTCCTTTCGAACTCCGACTCTCACTCCGCATGGCCGTGGAGGATTGGCCGCGAGGCCAACGTCTTCGATCTTAAGAGGATCTCGTATCGTGACATCATCGACGCTATCAGGTCAAAAGATCCAGCACGTTTTCTCTTCACCATTGAGACCCATCCACAGTACGGCAAGTACCATTGGACGGGTCACAGGAAATGTAACGTTTCAATGCCACCTGCTGACGCTCTCAAGTTAGAGAACAGGTGCCCCCGATGCGGGAGGAAGATGGTGAAGGGTGTCGAGCAAAGGGTCGAGGAGCTTGCCACAAGACGGGAGGGGGAGAATCCTACGGACGCGCTTGGGTTTATGCACGTGCTCCCCCTGTCGGAGATCATCGCCACGGCCCTGAGGCTGGAATCGCCTGGACTGAAGAAGGTCTGGAGCATCTATAACCTGCTGGTCGGCAGGTTTGGGAGCGAGGTCTCTGTCCTGCTCGACGCAAGCATCAGCGATCTGAGGTCCACCGCAGGCGATGCCATTGCCAACGTCGTCACGCTCATGCGGCAGGATAGGCTTCACGTGATTCCGGGGTATGACGGAGTCTATGGGAGACTCGTCTTGGAAGACGACTCTCCGCACGAGTCTGATGCACCGGGACCCGATAAGCCAGGGCTGTGGCGGTATCTCTAGAACGCTATTTTGCCGTCCTCTCTGAGGTGGCTTCTTCGGTGGGGATCGCCGGGAGCTCCGGGAAGCTGTCTTTCAGCTTCTGCTCTGCAAGGACGGTGGCTTCTTTCAGCACCTTCTCCGCATCCTCCCCAGAGGAGGCCATGGTCAACGAACCCTCGGTGGCTTCGCCCACCTCGACTATCAGGTCTTGCAGCGAATCGTTCACTTCGTCAAGCTTTGAGGCAACCTCTGGAATGATGTTGGAGAGGTTATCCTTTATCAGGGAGACGACCTTGGCGGCTTGGTTCATGTTGAACGCGATGTCGCCAAACTCCCTCACGGTCTCAAGCCGTAGGGTGACCCGTTCAAGGGCTAGCTGGCTCGCCAACGTCATCCGCGCGATCTTTCTGATCTCGACGCATTCGTTGGCGTACATGGTCGCCGCTGCGGTGTTCTTTTCGCTGAGGGTCTTGACGCACTTGTCGTAGAGTCTCTTATCCCGGTTCTCGAGTTGGTGGAGCGTGTTGTCCAGTCTTCGCAGCTGCACTTTCATTTTGGAGAGCGAGAAGGTTATCCGCTTCTTCAGCGGCGTCGGCTTCAACCCTTCCGCTATCCTGCTTTTCAGCGACGGTTTCTTTTCGAACATTCTCTATCACCTTGCTTTTGGTTCAATATTCGTGATCAGGTTTTCCAGCTTTCTCTCAACTTTCTCCTTCTCTTCTATCTCGTTACTCATAATGTACCTGAGAAGATTCTCTAACTCCTCTTTCCTGTAGATCTTAATGATAGGGCTTGTGTACGCTATCTCCACATTCAAGCTCTTCAGTTTTGAGATGAAAACGTCCAGATCAGTCTTGTTCTTGCTCGCCAGGAATATCAGGCTCTCCGGCATTCCCAGAGAATTGACTATGTAGAGCGTCTGCGGAAGGGCGATGATCTCCCTCAGCGCATCCTCCCGCGAGACGTGAGGAGGGAAGTTGACCGCTACAAAGGCCTGTTCGTTGAGCCCCATCTTCTCCAAATCCAAGTCCACGGTGAAGTTCCTGATTATGCCGCATCTTTTCATTCTGTTGAGCCTGTAGCTGATGACGTTGGGGTGCGTTTTCAGCTTCCTTCCGATATCCGCGTAAGGCTTCTTCGCGTTATCTGCGATTTCGCTGAGGATCTTTGCGTCGAGAATATCAAACTCCATGATGATTCCTCACGCCGCGTTGAACTGGTGTGCCCACACCTCAAACTGGACCAAATTCTTTTGAGAGACACTCGGCCTTCGTTTCTCAACAATATCCATGAAGTCGAGTTGTGTAACCTCGCGGGGCCCTGACTTGCTGTCCTCAGGGTTTCCATTCTCGAAGAACTCGCGTATTACCCGTATGTGACCTGTCTGCACGATATCGCGGATGTCGCTCCCTGAATGACCCTCGGTGAGGTTCGCTAACTGCCGAAGGTCGACGTCGCTCCCGAGTCTCAGGTTTCTAGTCTGTATATTGAAGATCTCGAGGCGCGCCTCAAACTCAGGGAGCGGGACGTGGATTCTGCGTTGAAATCTCCTGATGAACGCTTCGTCAAGGTCCCACGGCCTGTTCGTCGCTCCAATCACGTAAAGGTGGATGCGTTTGTTCTTGTCGAGGATGCCGTCCATCTCCTTGAGGAACTGGTTGCGCGTTCTGACCTCCCCTCCAACCTCGCCGAGTCTTCTCCCGAGTATCGAGTCGATTTCGTCGATGAAGACGATGACCGGTTGGCCTTTCGATGCGGTCTCCCGCGCATCCTTGAAAAGCTTGGCCACGTTCTTCTCTGACTCGCCAAGCCACTTGGACATCAGGGATGCGGAGTCGACATAGTAGAAGACGGCGTCGATCTCGGTCGCTACTGCTGAGGCGAGAAGAGTCTTTCCGCATCCTGGGGGGCCGTAGAACAGAATCCCGCGCGGCCAACCTAACGTGAAGAGGTCAGGCCTTTTCACAGGGAAGACGATCGCCTCTTCGATTGCCTTCTTCGCATCCTTGAGGTTCGCGACGTCGCTCCATCGAACGTTCTGTTTCTCGCTGATAATGAACTGATCGAAGTTGACCTTGATGTCCCTGTCAATTCCCTCAAGTCTGGCGTTCAGCTCCTTCCCCTCTTTGAGCTCTTCAATCCGGTTTCTGTACGCCCGCACCCGGGACATGTAGATCTTCTTTTGAGGGGTGTTGGGGTAGAGGCTACTCAACTTCAGCAGGATTTCTACCGCTCTCTGATACTTGGGGAGGGCTTGGTGGGCCGCGCCTCGCCGGTCCATCGTGATCGCCTCGCCGGCGTACTTCGCTGCTAGCCTCTCCAGCTCCTCTGACGCCGACATCATCACACCGCTACTGTTCGAGTTCTATCCTCCCGGCCTCGGCGAGCCTAGTCATCGCCTTGCGGACGGCATACACTGATACGCCTACTTGGCGCGCGCATTTGGAGATGCTGATCGGCTTTCCATTGTTCTCCCGAAGGTAGGTGAAGATGAGATCCTCAAGGCTTCCTTGGTTGCCTGCTCCCTCTAGGACGACTCTGGCATGGACCTTGCTGTTCCGCTCTCTGGTGGGGAGGAGTCTTGGCTCTGGGAACTTCTCCTTCATCATCTCCTCGGCTATGGCGCCTGATTCTTTGAGCACCTTCATCGCCTCCTCACCTGCCATCTCAGGAATAATCTGGCGATCTTCCACCTCGCCGGCTTCGAGGCTCATATCAGTCAGCATTTCGTTCACTTGATCAAGCTCGTGGGCTACGTCAGGAATGACGTTGGTTATTCTGTCCTTTGTCTCCCGGACGACGTTTATCACAGGGTAGACTTGGCCGAGAACCTCTCCGAGACTTTCGATCGTCTGCAGTCGTAGGATCACCCTCTCCAAGGAGATCTGGCTGGTTAGGACAATCTTCGCAATCTTCCGCACCTCGCCGCACTCGTTGGCATACACTCTTGTGCGATTGTCGTCCTTGGAGATCTGCGCCTCGATGCAGCGGTGGAAAAGCTCCTTATCCTTCTGCTGGAGCTTGTTGGTCATATGCTCGAGTTTTTCCCTCTGCTCATCCAACCTGAAGATCGCTTGGGCTATCTGCTCCTTCAGTGAGGGTTGCTTGATCCGTTCCCCGATCTTCCGTATCAGGTTGATGCCACCCACCCCAGCTAGGCGTAGGTCTCTTTCATTCGCACGACTACCGTGTCAGGGATTCTGCTGGTATCCTGTAGGGCGTGATCTAATCTCTCCTCATCATCGCCGGTGATGAGGTGAACCTGATTGAGGAAATTCATGACGTCTTTCAGATACGTCTTCTCCGACAAATCACGCTTGAAGCCGACGTTCACCGCCTCATAAGCGAGGTTGTATGTTTCGGTGTCGATCTCTCCTGCGGCGTGCTGCATCTTGATGTTGGCGAGGAAAAGCTCCAGCTCCTTGACCTGGCTGTCGAGCTTCGAACTCCTCTCATTGAGGCTTTCGACAAGGATCCTCTTATGTTCCTCGAGTTCGTCGATCGAAGAGAGGTGCTGGGCTCTCATTTCCCCGTAGATGGACTTCTCGATAGACCCGTTCTTGTACAGCTCGTCCAACGCGCGGGTTCTTCGCGAGATGAGATCGAATTGCCTTTTGAGGTTGTTCGCCTCTAGCTCCCACGGATAGTTGTAGACGACTGAATCTCCGTCGATCTCGATCTGAGAGACTGGGCAGTTGAGAAAATCCCCATTGGCCATCTCGATCTCAATTGCGGTAACCTCGTTCTTCGTGTTCGCGTAATAGCCGACTAGTCTCCCGACAGTCCTGTTATGAGCGTCAAGAATCTGCCTACCTACTAGTCGACTCACCTTCTCAGCCATCAAGCAGTTCGGCCCCCTAAGCGTCAGAATTCAGTGACTCCAGCGTCTTCTTCTCCGCTTGGAGCTGTGGAGAGGGGAGGTCAGGGAACTTCTCCTTCAACTGCTGCTCGGCGACCGCTGATGCCTCACGGATGATGGAGGTGGCTTCTTCGCTTGCCAGCTCAGAACGCTCGCTGACCCCTGCGGTTTCACCGAATTCGACCGCCAAGGTGTCAAGACTTTCATAGATCTCGCCGAGTTCATACGACACTTCCGGCATGACCCCCGACAGTTGAGTCTTCACTGAACTGACGACGGAGGCGACGGGGGACATCAAGGCTGCAATGTCACCGAACTGTCTCACCGTCTCCAATCGCAACGTCACCTGCTCCAGAGCGAGGTGGCAGCTCAACGTCGTTTTCATGATCTTCCGCAGTTCCGCGCATTCATTCGCGTACATGAACGCCCTTGCTCGATCCTTCGTTACCTGCGCCTCGACGCATTTTCGAAAGAGCTTCTGGTCTTGGCTTCTTATCCGCGCTGTCGCGCCCTCAAGCTTCTCCTGCTGCGCTTTGAGCCGGTAAACGGTCGCGTTTAGCCTCTCTTTGAAAGAGGAGCCTCGCGTCTTGAGTCTCTCACCGAATCTCCCGATGAATGTGTCGCTGGCATCGTCGGCCCAATCCTTGATGACACGTGATGACACCCTGATCTACCCCACCAGATTTGTGGTTCGCACAAAGATCCTTGTGCAAGAACGAGTCTCCACGGAAATTTCATTAAACTTAGTATAACGAAACTGTCAAAAACAAACTACCTCGGAAACTGTTATTCTCACAATTCATTAAGTGGGCTTCAGGGTTCAGCCGGATCTTGGACGTCTCTCAGTCGTTCACACGCAGCGGGGCGTTGCGTACCTGTCAAACGTCCCCCTTTCTGAAATCAACTGACACCGACTCCATGCACCGTCCATCCTCTCCAAGTCTGTCAATGCCGCCTATGGGCGCCTAGCAGTGAAAACCTAGGAGATTAACATTCCCGTGTTGAGAAAGCGACCCTGCCGCCGCTGGAATTTTGATGGAAAACCTTAAGAATCGTCGGAGGAGATTGTTGGTCTGCACAGGTTGCCAAGGACTTCGCGGAGGTGACTTTGCTTGGCAGAAGGATCAGAAGAAAGACCCGTTGAGGAGGTCTCGAAGAAACCGCGGTCTCCAATCCCGCCTGATACCATTCTCATCGGCAAGAAACCGGTGATGAGCTACGCCACCGCCGTAATGATGCACTTCGCCAGCGGCGCGAAATTGCTCACCATCAAAGCGCGGGGCCGAGCGATCAGCAGGGCCGTCGACGTCATCGAGGTAGTGCGACGACGGTTCTTCGGCGGGAAGCTTTCTGTGAAGGACGTCGCCATCGGTACAGAGGCTATTGGAGAAGGCGGAGATTCAAGGAACGTGTCAACGATAGAGATTAGGGTTGAGAAGACAGACTAGTGAGGACAACGCTTTCAACCTGGCATAGCCGTCCCGTCGCTCCTAAACCCAACCCTGATTTTTTTGCCGAGAAGCTTCTATTGTACGCTAACACTTCTTGCAGAAGGCATGTTCGTTTTATCGACAACGCTGAACTCGCTCGCATACTCGGTGTGATGAGTGCTTCTCTTTGACATGAGGAGGGATCAGTGTGTCGTCCCAAACAACTGATCGCTACCTACTCGGTTCGCGATCAATAAGCCTTAGGAAAATGTCGATCCACACGGTGGATTCCCCTTTCAGCCTTCACTCAAAAGCCTCCACGCAAGCCTGAGCATCGAATAACGTCAGCCGTGCGACGTATGAGGCGATGTGCAGGGGTTGTGCAGAAGCCTCATCGATCTCGCGTGGTGTTAAAACGTCATACGGCGTATATGACCCGCCCCTCCCTAGAGCCCCGAGGCACGGGGAATGGCGATCGGTTTCAACAAGAATTGAGACGAGTACCCTTGAGCTGGTTAGTCAATTCATTTATATCCGACTCTTCTTGTACATCTGCTGAGCGCGTTCAGAATGCTGAACTACAAAGTGAAGGATCTGAGGCTGGCAGAGGATGGTGTGAACGCGATACTCTGGGCTGAGTCACGTATGCCGGTTCTCTTGGGCATCCGCAGAGAGTTTGAGAGCAAGAAGCCTTTTGCCGGGGTCAGGGTCTCTGCATGCCTCCACGTCACCAAGGAGACCGCGGTCTTGGCCAGAACGCTGATCGCAGGAGGCGCCGACCTGGCCTTGACAGGCTCCAACCCCCTGTCCACCCAGGACTCCGTTGCCGCCGCCTTGGCAAAGGAGGGTGTGAAGGTTTACGCATGGCGGGGACAGAACAGCGAGGAATACTACGAATGTATTCGACATGCCTTAGAGATCAATCCCCAGATTACCCTAGACGACGGCGCCGACTTGGTGACTACAATTCATAGGA
>CAYSNV010000046.1:0-7279 GCA_964432545.1 uncultured Candidatus Bathyarchaeia archaeon
CCGACCCGCCGCTTCGTCTTCTCCCGAAAATCGAATAGGTCAAGCAGCTCTCTGATCCTGTTCCCCGCTTCCCTTTTTGGCAGGTCGTAGAGCCTAGCGAGAAACTTCAGGTTCTCCTCGATCGTCAGATCCTTGTAGAGCATGACGCCTTCGGAGACAACTCCGATCTGCCGCCGGACCTTCGCCGGTTCCCGAACAAGGTCATACCCCGCCACCTTTGCGGTGCCCCGCGTCGGCTCAAGCAAGGTGCACAACATACGTACGGTCGTAGTCTTTCCTGCGCCGTTGGGGCCCAGCATGCCGAATAGCTCTCCCGCTTTTATGTTGAGGTTCAGGGCGTCGACAGCGGTGAAGTTGCCGAAGACCTTTGTCAGGTCGTATGTGATGATCGCATCCTCAGGCATCGTTTTCACCTCTCAGAATTGACCCATACATCGAAGGTCTCGCTAATAAGAATTGGGATCTTGTTGACGCGTGCGTGAGTGTGACTGTTCTAGCCATAGAACCCTTTCAAGACTCGGAGAGCGTTGAGGATGACCCATTAGCTCGGCTCACCTTTACGCCGGCGTGCACTTCCCCCTATCATTCGTGGGGCGTGTGTGCAGGCGCATGGGGTCCCAAGAGAATATGTGAGAATTGCGCAGTCTAGTCCTCAGGGGAGAGCATCCATCCCTTTATACAGCAATTCCCATAGGTCTACGCGATCGTTCCTATCGGAGGTCGGCGTCCCTGACACAGGAAGAGAGGATAAGGATTCTCAACGACAGGCCTGCTCGTGATGGCACTTACGTTCTCTATTGGATGCAGGCATCGCAGAGAACAGAGTTCAACCATGCTCTTGAGTACGCTATCCCGCAGACAAACAAGCTGGACAAGCCCTTAGTGGTTTTCTTCGGTCTCACTGAGGACTACCCGGAGGCGAATGAGCGACATTACGCCTCCATGCTGGAGGGGCTACGAGAGGTCCAGTCTTCCCTCCGAAAGAGGGGCATGCAGATGGTGATTCGGCGCGGGCCGCCGGATGTGGGGGCAGCTGATCTTTCACGCGATGCCTCCCTCGTAGTTGCTGATAAGGGATACCTGGGGATGCAGAAGGGATGGATCCGTTATGTCGCTGATCACATCGACTGTCCGTTGATTCAAGTAGAGGCGAACGTGGTTGTTCCCGTTGGAGACGCCTCCCCCAAAGAAGAATACATGGCCGCCACTCTCAGACCGAAGATAACGAAGAAGCTCCATCGTTACCTCGTCGCACCTGCTCAGAGCCGACTCAAGAAGAACTCCCTCCGCCTCGACTTTGACTCCCTCGACATAGAGGATGGGGAGAATGCGCTGTCCGCTCTTCACATCAATCGAGATGTCAAAAGAGTCCACAGCTTCCATGGAGGCACCTCTGAGGCGAAAAAGCTTCTAGCAAAGTTTCTGGCGGAGAAGCTTCCACGCTACGCAGAGCTTCGAAACGACCCCACGCGAGACTGCCTCTCGCACTTGAGCCCCTATTTGCATTTCGGTCAGATCTCCCCGCTCTACATCGCGCTACGGGTTTTGGAGAGCCGAGCGAGCGCCGCTGCGAAGGAGGCGTACCTAGAAGAACTAATCGTACGGCGAGAGCTGAGCATGAATTTCACGTATTACAACGATCATTATGACTCGTTGGCAGGGCTTCCCTTATGGGCAAGGAACACTCTGACGGTTCACGGCAAAGATCGCCGAGAACACCTCTACACCTTGAAAGAGCTGGAGCAAGCCCAAACTCACGACCCCTACTGGAACGCTGCCCAGAAAGAGATGACGACGCAGGGGAAAATGCACAGCTACATGAGAATGTGCTGGGGCAAGAGAATCATAGAATGGACAGAAACCCCTGAGAAAGCGTTCAAGGTTGGCCTTCACCTCAACGACAAGTACGGGCTAGACGGAAGAGGCCCCAACGGGTACACAGGGGTTGCATGATGTTTCGGAAAGCACGATCGTGCTTGGAGGGAGAGGCCGATCTACGGGAAGATATGATATATGAACGAACATGGGCTCAGGAGAAAATTTGATGCCGACAAGTACATCGAGAAAGTGGAGCGCCCCGCTCAGGCATAGCCAGCAATCCCCTGCATCCAGCCGTCAGGTTGACGCGCGGGTGGCCAAACTTCACGCCTCCAGGTCCCTTTCTTTCTCAGCCTCGGCAATGCCCATGAGCTCCTCAGGATATGGCTTGAAGTAGGTCTGCTGCATCAGATAGTTCTCCTGAAATCGGGCTATCCAGGAGTTCACGAGTTGTATATTGACGCTCAAGGGAACCCTTCCCGCCCTGTACTTCTGCATCAGGTCGAGGAAGAAAGCCTTCTCTTTTGGAGAGAGGCCTTTCTTGAAATAGCCCATAGCATGCATCAGCACGTTTAGGTTTGAGACGTAACTTGGCGCTCGTGATAAGGCGCTGAAAAGGTGGCGCCCGTAGTCGTCTAGTACTTCGTCGAGAGGTCTCTTCTCTCGGTTCGCAGCGATTCTCCCGAGGAGCCTCAACTCCTTTTGGTTATACGCCATAAGCAAGAGCTTGTTTTCGGAATGGAAGCGAACAAGCTCTCTCATGGAGTTTGCCGCTTTGGTCTTTCGAAAGCTGGCGATGGCGAAAAGCTTGGTCAAAAAGTGTTCGCGTATTCGGGAGTTATTCAGTCGGCCTTCATCTTCCACAGCTAGGAAGGGAAAACGTTTCAATACTGCGCCACCGAAGAGGCCCGCCCCCCTCGATACGTGAGCGGCTTTCCCAAGTCCCGGATAGATCTTGACATCTTTGATGCCACACGAGGGCGAGCGATTCTTCAAGATAAAGCCGTCAACGTCTCGAAGAGGATCCAAGTGAGACTGGGAGAATCCATTCATCCGCTCGGTTACATCCGCCTGCGTAGCAGGCTGGATAAGCCGCAAGATGTTCCTCTGCAGAACTAGGCGTACTGGGTCCCTAGGAACCCCCAGCCCTATCTCCATCTCTGGGCAGACGGGACGGAATTCCACGTGGTCTCGGAGTCTGTCGACAAAGTCATCTTGAATAACTAAGCCGTTGTATCTGCAATGCGCAAACCCCAAGCACTTGCTCACAGTCACACTCGGTTTGGCGAACCTTCTCATAGCGTGTGCTCCTTCCCTCAAAATCTGATAGAGCTCGAATTAAAGGCACCTGCAAAAATTCGGACGCGGCATTAACAACAGGGAGTCTCCGACGGCGTGAGAATTCAGATCTGGTAGTCTGCCTGCATGTTCTTGCTGATCGTCTTCAGTCTAGCTTCCGCTAATATGACTACTGTATCGGGGGGGATGGAGTGGGTAAGCCAGACGTTTCCTCCAATTACCGATCTGTCCCCGACTGCGGTTTCGCCTCCTAGGATCGTTGCGTGGGAGTAGATGGTGACATTGTTCCCTATCGTGGGATGTCGTTTGCCGCCTTTGACGAGTGAGCCGTCAGGCATCTTCTTGAAGCTGAGGGCTCCCAGCGTCACCCCCTGATACATGGTGACGTTGTCCCCGATCTCGGTCGTCTCGCCGATGACGACTCCCGTGCCGTGGTCGATAAAGAAGCTCTTGCCGATCTTAGCGCCGGGGTGGATGTCCACGCCCGTCACGGTGTGCGCGTACTCTGTCATGATTCGGGGCAGCAGCGGTATCTGCTGCTTGTGCAACTCGTGGGCTATCCTGTAGACCGTGATCGCGAAGTATCCTGGATAGCTGAAGATGATCTCATCGTAGCTCTTCGCGGCGGGATCCCCCTTGAACGTGGCGTAGAGATCCAGCAGCAGCATGTCCCTGATCGTCAGGATCTTCTCGAGAAACGTAAGCGCCTGCTCTTGCGAAGCCTTGATGCAGTGGGTACATACGTCCTCTACCTTCTTGCACTGTTGCCTTGTGCAGCTGTAGATCTGATCCGTCAGCTTCTGGAGTATCTTATGGGACTCGTTGCCTATGTGGTACTCGATGTTTGACCTATCGATCTCCCCATTTCCGTAGAACCCTGGATGGATCAGGTCGATTAGGTCGTTCACGAGCTCAATTACCGCTTCCTTTGAGGTGAACTTCGTCCCGCTGATGTGACACAGGTGTTGATTCCTCTCACAGTTTCTCACAATATCTTCCGTGATGTGGTTCAGTCGATCTCCTGAAGCCCCGAGAGGGCCCAGCTGCGAATGCGGAGGCTGTGCGTTTCCCAGAAGTTTCTCCCTCCCACGCGTTGCCAAGTTGAGCTATAACATCGTTATATTTAAATGAGGTTCCCGCATCCTTGAGACGTCATACGTCGCTGAAGAAATGACACCCTCGGAGAAGACCGCGCTTGGATGCCGTCACGCAACCTAGGGGGCGCAAATCATTCTCTGGCAGCTTTGGACATCGATGAACATCGAATGTGTCGTTTCTTACACGTCCTTTTCCGAATCCTCTCATACATGACAGAAACGCTGCAAAAACCTGTAACCATGATTTATAGGCATCGCACAGCCAAGTTCGGGCTACGACAAAGACCACATTCAGCATGTTTTGGTGGAGTCATTTGAGCAGCGTTCAAAAGAACTCTTCATATTTGAATTCGAAATCGACTACAGGAACGGTAACGAGAGTCAGGGATACTGGGTGCTCGAGCGGGATGTGCCCGCTGTGTATCGACGAGTGTCCGGTCCTATGCGAGATCAGCATGGCGGCATTTAGAGGAAGAGAGACGCTCTACCCGGATCCGTTCAAGTTCGGGCACAGCACCGCGGCGGCCTTGAAAGACTACAGGCTCGACTGGTCAGACTTCCAGATCCACACCTCGCTGAGGGGCAAAAGCAACCCGGTCTTGGACTCCGACGCAATGCTGTTTCCAAACGTGAGTGTTGAGTCGGGCGTCGGAGGAATCCTCTGTAGGGTTCCCCTCATTATCGGCGCGTACGGGTCCACAGAGGTCGCCAGCAGGTACTGGAGAGAGCTGGCTGTCGGCGCCGCCATGACTGGGGTTCCCCTCATCGTCGGTGAGAACGTATGCGGGGTAGACTCGGAGTCACGTATGACTTCGGGGAAGGTGACCGCCTCCCCGGAGATGGAGAGGCGTGTGCATGACTTCCGGGAGTTCTGGGACGGGAAATATGGGGAGATCGGGGTTCAGACCAATGTCGAGGACGAGAACCTCGGCGTGGATGAGTACGTGATCTCCAAGCTTGAGGTCAACCTCATCGAAAGGAAGTGGGGGCAGGGCGCCAAAGGGATCGGCGGTGAGATACGAACCGGCGACTTGAACAAAGCGCAGCTGCTGAAGAAGAGAGGGTACATCGTCATCCCCGACCCCGAGGAGTCAAAAGTTCAGGAGGAGTTCAAGAGGGAAGTCTTCCATTCTTTTGAGAGGCACAGCCGCGTCGGCGTCATCGACGAGGCCTTCTTCCTCGAAGGGATAGATCGCCTGAAAGATCAAGGCGTGAAGACCGTAGGATTGAAGACGGGTGCCTACCGGCCGTCGGATACCGCCTTCGCGTTGAAGCTCGCCTCCAAAGGAGAGATCGACTACGTCGTCTTCGACGGGTCCGAAGGCGGGACCGGCATGAGCCCTGTTCCCATGATGGACGAGTCAGGCGTCCCAACCGTATACTTAGAAGCATGGGTGCTGAAATGCGCTCAGATACTTGAGAAGAGAGGCTGGCATGTACCAGATATCGCGATGGCAGGCGGTTTCATCGAGGAATCACAAGTGTTCAAGGCCATAGCCCTGAGCAACTTCGGAAAAGGGCCCTACGTGAAATCAGTATTGATGGGGCGCAGTCCGATAACCGCGGTGATGAAGGCCAACTACTATGTCAAGCTGGCAGAGGAGAACAGACTGCCCTCCAACTTCTCTAACAGATATGGGAACGAGCCGCCACGGTTCTTTGTCAAAGCCAGTGAGCTGAGAGGCCGTTATGGCTCTCAGTTCTCCAATATACCGTGGGGTGCGGTCGGCCTCTACACCTACCTGAACGACAGGGTAAAGGTCGGCCTCCAGCAGCTGATGGCCGCCGCAAGGAAGTGGCGGCTTGACACGATAGGCAGGACAGACCTCATGGCGTTGACAAAAAGAGCCTTTGAAGCGACCGGCATCCCCCTCCCTGAGACATGCGACGAGGAAGAAGTCGAGAGAATCCTGGACGCATAGATCTTGGCTCGATGAGAGGCAAAACCATCATCTCTCATCTAAACTCACCGAGCGGGTCTCGCTACCGGCATTCAAGAGGCTGGGGAGGTAAGACCTCCAGAGTCCCGCGCATCGCTACGCCGGTTTCATGCTCGTCGTGAACCCCCCGGGGAGGGGTCACACAGCGGCCTCCGCCAGCTTCTTGTCGGCTTTTCCTCTCTCCTCAGCCATAGTGATGAAGGACTCAACATCCTTTTTGAGGTAGCCCACTCAATTACGCTTTAATGACACCACCTCATCTTGTCTTATTGCAGGCCTCAGTCTAAGCTTTCAAAGCCTTCGTCAGTAGTTTCTTCCGTGGCTAGTTTACATCCTCCTGTTTCAAGTGAAATTTCGATTCGTCTAGAGCAGTTCGCCAGATGGAGGAGGGTTGCGTTTACATCCTCGTTTACTCCCTTGTCTTCATAGCGCTTAAGAGTTGTAATTGAGTCGATTACGAATTAGCTTATGGTAGTACTCGCTATGATTTTTCGTCTGCTCGTCAGTTACAGCTCCAAAATGTAGGTCTATTGAAGAATATTGTCAGAAGATTTAAGGAGTCTGGAGTAATTTGATTTGCACTAATTTAAGCTCTGCAATGCGAGGGTCTGTTGTAATCAAATTTCCCCCCGTCATTTTCGCGGCAGCCACGACATAGGCATCTGCGAGGGAAAGTTCACCCCGGTGAATACACTTTAGACCTCCCGCGACACGTGTCAGCTGCTCACCTATAGTCAATATCGAAGTCTTAGAGTGTCTGATAGAGGTACATCTCACTTCCGCAGCCTCTCGGCCGAATCTTTCACAGGTTTTGTAGTAAAACTCCGCCATGTTGGTCTCACATGTGTAGCCCTCTGCTACTCCTGTTGCGACTTCGTCAAACATTTCTTTGACCTGCTTGTCCTCAGCGAAATATAGAAAGAGCGGACCTGTATCAAAGATGAGCTTCCTTCTCAGAGGCCTCTTTCCTCCTCTCCTCGTGCAATTCCTTTATTATCTCGTAGACTGTCTCCTTTACAGCCTTGTCTGCGCCGAAGAGGCTCTTCAAGGGGATGACCGGAATGAGTAGGACTCCTGCATCAGTCTCGACGAATTCGACGCGGGAGCCCCTCCTTAACCTATACC
>CAYSNV010000047.1:0-7170 GCA_964432545.1 uncultured Candidatus Bathyarchaeia archaeon
TTTCGTCTTCTTCGCCATGTGAATTCACTAGCTACGTAGCGCAGAGGGACTTGATAGCCTCGGCTTATATATTACTTTTGTCGACAGCCGGGCCTTCTGCGTGTGAGGGAGAAAAGCCTCTTCTGTCCTCATCTGTCACGACTTTGTGATCTTGTTCCTTGAGTTCGTAGGCGCAGACGCCTGCTAAGGGGCATCCATCGCATGCAGGTCTTGTCCTGCAGTTCTCTTTCGCCAGCCTGACCAGCAGTGCGTGAAACTCTTTGTAATGCTGTACATCGTTGGGGATGTTCGCATGAAGATACTTTTGCACCGTATCGTATGCCTTTTCTGAGAGGATCCCCAGTCTGCCCAAGATCCTAACCGTGTATGCGTCCACAACGAATGTTGGCTTGTTGGCAGCATACAGGATTATGGAGTCGGCTGTCTCATGGCCCACACCGTTCAGGGAAAGTAACTCTCTTCTCAGCGTGTCGAGGTCTTGGGAAAAAAGGGAGTCGAGTTCTCCATGGTACTTTTCCAGAAGGAACTTGGAGAAGTTTTTCAGTCGAAGAGCCTTCTGGCGGTAGAAGCCTGAGGGCCTGACAAGCCATTCCAACGTCTCGATCTTCGCTGTGGCGATCCTCTGCGGCGTGAGCATGTTTTCCTCCTTCAGATTCGCGATGGCCTTCTCAACGTTCTTCCAACTCGACTGCTGGGTGAGAATCGCGCCCACGATCACCTCGAAGGATGAGTCAGCCGGCCACCAGTTCTGGCGGCCAAACCGTTTCAGTAATCGCTCGTACAAGGCGGCAAGTCTGCGGCTTGCGTCTCTATCTCTCATTATCGCTTGGCCTGAGAAGGTATCAGACGTGTCTCTATAAAGGGTGTTGGGCTGAGGTGATTCCACCCGGTCTGTCTTTGACCGGCGCGCGTTCATTCGATTCCCATTAGCGTTTCGAGATCTTTAATAGGTGATTGGGGCTTGAATCCCTCCGGGCCAATTTACTGGTAGAATGTGAAGGTCGTTTACTCCAATTCCAGACTAATATCTAACGCCTTTGCCGAGTGGGTTAACGCCCCGCATGAGATATAATCAAGTCCAAACTTGGCGATCTGGGTGAGGTTTTCAATGGTGATGCCCCCTGAGGCCTCTATTTCGATCACAGCATCCGTTGACCGTATTACTTTTATCGCTTCTCTGATCTCATCAATGGACATATTATCTAACATTATTCTGTCAGGTCTAGCCTCGGCAGCTTCTCTCACCTGTTCAATCGTTTTCGCCTCGACTTCAACCTTCTTGTCAGAGTACTTTCTGGCAAGCTTCACCGCCTTCTTAACGTCCCCAACAATTGCGATGTGATTGTCTTTGATCAACACCATCTCAGCTAAACTGGAACGATGGTTATACCCCCCGCCCATTCTCACCGCATACTTCTCCAACTCCCTTAACCCCGGTGTTGTTTTCCTCGTATCCAAGATCTTGGTTCCCCCAGCCCTCTTCACGTAATAATGAGTGGTGGAGGCTATGCCTGAAAGATGCTGAAGAAAGTTCAATGCAACCCTTTCCCTCGACAGGATTGCCTGGGCATCCCCCTCTACCTCAGCGATCTTCTGTCCAGAGTGAATGGAGTCACCATCTTTAACCAAGGGCGTGAAGCGTACACCTGAGGTGCCATAACATAAGACTCTTTCTGTTACCTCTAAGCCCGCCACTACCCCGCTCTCTTTTGCGTAGAGAATCCCCTTTGTCCTTGAACCTTTAGGAATCAGAGCCTTAGTGGTGATGTCGTCATCATAACGGTCTTCTTTCAATGCCATTTCGACACTCTCATCCAGTTTCATCTCTATTCCTCGCATATTAATTTATGATTCGTAAGTTCAACTAATAATAGTGATTGTTGCACAATAAAAGTCATCGTAGAAGATAGTGAGTGCCGATACTCTCTTTCCTGTTCAGGGAAGCTTGGGCGATTAGCCTCGCAACTGTTGCCATATTCTGTAGTTCGATTAAATCGGGGCTCACGACTTCTTCAGTCATCTTACCGGTTACTGCCTCCAGCTGAATCAACTCCTTCATGGCATATTCAAGTTTTTCAGATTCTCTGACGATGCCGACATGAGTCCACATCAACTCCTGTAGTTCTCTCTTGATCACTGGGGTCTTTCGGGAGTTTCTCAGGATTCGTCTTCGATCAGGTTTAACCTCAATTTCCTGCAGGCGATTGTTGAGGTACTGTGGGATCTTTTCCTCAGCCCTGAAGCTAAAGACAATCGACTCCAACAGAGAATTACTCGCCAACCTATTAGCTCCATGGATGCCTGTGCAGGCACACTCACCAAAAGCACATAGCCTTTCTATGCTGGTTTCACCATATGTGTTTGTTTTGATACCCCCGCAGAGGTAGTGAGCGGCAGGGGTTATGGGGATAAGGTCGTTGGCGATGTCCACGCCGTGCCGTAGGCATCTCAGATAGATATTCGGAAAGCGCCTTTTGATGAACGTCTTCCCTCGATGGCGGATATCCAAATATACTGGATCCTTCTTCAGCTCGGTGAAGACTGCTCGCGAGACAACGTCCCTGGGGGCGAGATCCCCTCTCTCGTCGTAAGCTGTCATAAAGGCTTCTCCTGAGCTGTTTCTGAGGGTGCCCCCCTCGCCCCGCACAGTCTCCGAGATGAGGAAGGCAGCTTTACCATCTTTATAGAAGGCGGTGGGGTGGAACTGGATGAACTCTATATCCTTGACTGTTGCCCCAGCACGATGTGCCATGGCGATGCCGTCCCCCGTCGCAACCTTGGGGTTTGAGGTCATCTGGTATACTTGGCCTACCCCGCCCGTTGCCATGACCGTGAGCTTTGAGAAAATAGGGAATACCTGTTCCTTCTTCACATTGAGCGCTTGAGCACCATAACACCTTCTGTCTTTTACGATCAGGTCGAGGGCGATACAGCCCTCAAGGATGTCGATTGTTCTGTTCTTTTTGACATGGGAGATTAGTACCTTCTCGATCTCACGTCCTGTTGCATCCCCCACATGGACTATTCTATTTCTGCTATGCCCTGCCTCTCTGCTCAACAGAAGTCTGCCGTGTTCATCTTGGTCGAAGACAACTCCAAGAGATATGAGTTCCCCTATTACTGCTGGGCCGCTCTCCACCAGAATCTTCACAACCTCCTCATCGCAGAGGCCGCACCCCACTTTTATCGTATCTTGGAAGTGGAGAAGTGGGGAGTCATCCTCGCCAACGGCAGCTGCTATTCCTCCCTGTGCATAGTTTGTATTCGACTCTGGGGTGCTCTTCTTGGTAAGGACGGTGATTCTCCCATACTTTGCCGCTTTCAACGCGAAGCTGAGGCCGGCGATGCCGCTGCCGATCACCAAGAAATCCGTCTTCACAGCTCCAGCATCCTATCCAACGCCTTTTTCGCTTTCAGCATCACGCGTTCAGGAACCTTTACCACATACTGCTCCTTATCTAACGACTCGAAGACCGACTTCAGTGTTGTCTTCTTCATCTGGATGCAGGTGGCTCCCGGCGGAACTGTGTAGAAGATCTTCTTTGGATACAGCATCTTCAGTCGCTCTATCATTCCCACCTCGGTTCCGATGATAAACTCTTCTTTATCGCTTTCTCCTACCCGTTTCACCATCTGGCTTGTACTGCAGACAAAGTCCGCCAGATCGATAATCTCGGGTTTACATTCAGGGTGCACGATCACCTCAGCATTCGGGTGCATCTTCCGTGTCTCTTTTAACCCCTCCGCCGAGAATTTGGTGTGAACGTAGCACCAACCCTTCCATGGGATTATGTGCTTTTCAGTATGTCGGGCAACATATAGTGCTAGGTTTTCATCGGGAACAAAGATAACATCTTTTTGCTTTAGCGAGTTAACGACTTTCACAGCGTTGGCGCTGGTACAGCAGATGTCAGATTCTGCCTTCACCTCGGCCGATGTGTTGACGTAGCTTACGACAGCTGCATCAGGACACCGTTTTTTCAGCTCTCTTACCCCTTCAGCGTCAGCCATCGCCGCCATCGGACAGCGTGCATCCAGAACGGGGAGCAACACGGTCTTGCGGGGGTTGAGTATGTAGGCAGACTCCGCCATGAAGTCAACGCCGCAAAATACGATGATATCCGCATCTATTTCAGCGCTTTTCCTGCTAAGTTCTAACGAGTCGCCGATAAAATCCGCAACTCTGTATATCTCAGGCCTCTGATAGTTGTGCACGAGGATAATTGCATTCTTCTCTTTCTTTAGACCATTTATCTTTTCTATAAGCTTCATGCCCTACTATTGCCTCCAATGATACTTAATTAATCTATTATGAGTATACTCGAATAGAACCTTGACGTTCTTCTCTCAACCCTCTATGTGTTAATGTGTTGACTACTAAGAGCGTTCGCTATGATTGTCGAGCGCCTTAATTATGGGATATTAGCGCGACCTTCTTCAGGTGATGCTCATCTTCCTTCAAACAGTTCTGGGAGTGATTGGGATGATTAACGATTCTGTACTATTGCGTTACTGGAAAATAATTCTTCCTCAGGTTATAGTATTTGTGCCGGTCCTATAGGTCTCGGTACTTTCACGACAAGGATTCTGAGGTTCGTATCACCGGTATTATACCAGCAGTGCACTATTTTTGCTGGGCTCTCAATGAGCGTGCCAGGACCCACCTCTCGTTTCTCGTCTCCGATCTCGACGGTCCCCCTGCTCTCTAGGACGTAGAAGAAGACGTTGACAGGGGTGATGTACCTTTTCAGAGCCTCCCCCGGCTTTAAAATGATATGGACCGTCAGGGCATTAGGTGTGTTGTAAATCTCCCGCGCATCCACCCCGTGAGGATTAGGGAAAACAGCAGCACTCTTCACATCAACTGTTTTCAAAGGGACACTTTCTTGACGAGAATATATTCTGCGCTTGCTATTAAGCCCTTTGAGCGCCGCCTCGAGCGCGCGCCGTGGCCGGTCTTGCGAGTCTCATGATCTCATTCTCAAAAGGCGTTGGGGCGGTGCTTTTCTGGAGCGGTGTGGTTTCCTTCTTCAACCTTGGCGCCTGGGCAGCCCTCTACACCTACACGCCCGAGTTCTACCCGACGCGGATGAGAGGGACGGGGGCCGGGTCGGCGGCGAGTATCGGGAGGATCGCTGGGATATTCGCGCCCTACGTAACAGGCTACGTCTGGGCGGTCTCCGGGCTCGCGCCCGCTTTCATCGTCTTCACCGTGTCACATCTTTTCGCCGCGGTCGTGGTTGCCCTGAGGGGGATGGAGACGAAGAGCAAAGTCCTTGAGGCGATCGCTCGGTAGCCCGCGGCTTTCTGCACTGGGCGACGTAGTCCTTAACATCATCGGTGTCGACGACTTCGAGCACCTGGAGGCCGGCTGCGGCTAAGCGATGGGTGAGGTCGCTCTTTGACATGTTCTTCTTCAGGGCCGAGATCGTCAGCGTCCTCCCATCTTTCAACACCCTGACGGCTTGGTTCAGTATCTGAGGGATCAGCTGTCTGTCGGCCACGGTGAAGGAGACGACAGCTCCAAACGCCGCGGAGATGAACGGTAAGAGGGTTGCATCTGCCTGAAGCACCTGCATCCTCCGCCTTGCCGGCCTCTTCCTGACCTCCTCAAGCATCTTCAAAGAGAGGTCTACGCCTATTATTGGAGAATCGCCGCATGGAACGATTTCGCTGTAGAGGCCTGTCCCGCACCCGCAGTCGAGGACGGCTTCACCAGGCTTCACCTCCAGCCCGGCGGTCGCGTACTTCTTCAGCTGCTCCTGCCGGTAGAGCTCCTCGTAGGATGACGCCATCCGATCGTACTTCTCTGCGATCGCTGTCCGGTGGCGGAGTCTGGCGGGCATTGCTGCATCAGGGAGTGAATGTCAGGCGACTCATTCCCATACGCCGTCTACTCTCGCGCCGCAGTGGGGGCACTTCGATTCCCGAATCCTGTTCTCAAGGATCTGGTACCCGTAGCGTTGGATCAAGACCTTCTTGCACCGTGGGCAGTACGTGTCTTCTCCGCCCGCGCCGGGAACGTTTCCCTCGTAGACGTAGCGGAGGCCCACCTCCAACCCGATCTCCCGCGCCTTCGCCAACGTAGAGAGCGGTGTCTCTGGAAGATCCGACAGCATATACATCGGGTAGAACCTGCTGACGTGCCATGGGATCTCGGGGCCAAGCTGATGGATGAACTCGGCGAGTTTCCTCAGCTCACCAAGGTTATCGCTCAACGTCGGGATGACGAGTGTCGTTATCTCGATCCAGATCCCACGCTTCTTATACGAGGTGATCGCATCTTTCACATATTCCAGACGCGCCCCACAGTTCTTCACGTAAAACTCGTCGTTGAACCCTTTCAGATCGATATTCGCTGCGTCGAGATAGGGGCTGATCTCTTCCAGAGCTTCGTCTGAGATGTAGCCGTTGGTGACAAAGATGTTCTTGATCCCCTCCTTGCTCGCCAGCTTGGCGATGTCGAGCGCGTACTCGTAGAAGATCGTCGGCTCCGAGTAGGTGTACGCGATACTCCGACACCCGTACATCTTGGCGGCCTTGACGACCTGGTGGGCAGGGACCACGTCCCCAGGAATGCGTTGGGCTCCTTCAGGAACCTGCGAGATCTCATAGTTCTGGCAGTTTCCGCATCGGAAGTTGCATCCCATCGTGGCGATCGAGTAGGCTTTCGACCCCGGGAGGAAGTTGAACAGCGGCTTCTTTTCGATCGGATCGACCGCGCGTGAGACGGGTTTCTCGTAGACGAGGGTGTAGAGCACCCCGCCGCGGTTTTCTCTGACCCTGCAGATCCCCCTCTTCCCGTCGGCTATTACGCACCTGTGTCTGCATAGAAAGCATTGCACCGTCTTCCCCTTTTTCTTGGTGTAGTGTAAGGCCGCCTTCACAGAATCGGCGCCCGACAAAAGCATCTCCCACACTAGTAAAGGCAGGTTGAAACTTAAGCTTTTAAAACAGCCGGCTGATATATAGCCGATGGGGATGCGTAACCTTTGAAGAACATCTTCATCCGCAGTCTCCTCCTCATCTCGTTGGGACTCCTTTCCGCCGCCTTCCAGGCTTCAGCAAGCGCCAGCGCTGATTCCCCACCTGACCACACCCCCTCGTCCGGGGAGGCTTACTTCTTGGAGACAAAACCGGCGAACGTTTCCACTTTCACCGTGAACGCGA
>CAYSNV010000048.1:0-2478 GCA_964432545.1 uncultured Candidatus Bathyarchaeia archaeon
ACTTTCTTGTGCCGCCCTTGCCGAGGAGAATGTCCCGTCGCGGGATCGTCGGCGAGGATATTCATAAGCTGGATCGCCCCAAGATTCCAGAGATGTGCGGTCTCTCCCTTTGGCCCTCCACCCTCATCCCGCTCATCTTTCTATCCCTTCTTGACCCCCCTAGGGCACACTTCTACCTCGCGCTCTTCTCGGCTGTCGTTGTCGCGGGCTGCATCGGTGTGAGAGATGACCTGAAGCCGCTCAACCCTAAGGTAAAGCCAGCCTTGACTGCAGCTGCCGGTATCCCTATCCTGCTTCTGAGTGCGTACAGTCCCTCCCCGCACCTCCCCTTCATCGGCGGTACGCGCCTGACCATCGTCTACCCATTTCTTGTGCTGATCGCTCTGGCGGTTACCTCGAACGCCGTGAACATGATGGATGTCTTTAACGGCGTCATGCCGGGAACTTGCGCCATCGTCACGTTCACTGCCTTCATCACCCTCCTTGTCTTAAGGAGGACAACGGAGGCTGCGCTACCGCTTATTCTCCTCGGCGGTCTCCTCGCGTTCTATCTGTTCAACAGGTACCCGGCGAGAGTCTTTGCAGGCGACTCGGGTAGCTTGTTTGTCGGCGCTGCCTTAGGCTCTATCGCGATCATAGGCCGAATTGAGATCGTTATGATCGTGGCGTTGATGCCCCATATCATGAACGCCTACTACGGGCTGAGCTCGATCGGGAGGCTCTACGAGCGTCGCGAGGTGGAGAAGCGCCCAACGGTGATGCTGCCCGATGGGAGGATCGATGCGACGAAGTTTCGGGGGGCCCCGATCACGTTGACCCGGCTGATCCTCGCCCAAGGTCCACTGGACGAAAAGGCGGTAGCGCGATTCATGGCGGCCCTCACCGCGGCGTCATGTCTCCTCGCGGTCTTGACGATCTTTCTCATTCCGGGGATGGTGAGATGAGGAGACTCGTTCCGTTACTGCTTCTGCTTGTATCAGGATGGTTCTTTCTCATCGTGTCGAGCTTTCTCATCCTGAAGCTTCTGTTTCAGCTTCCCACCGCGTTAGAGGGTGTGAACCTTATTGCGCTGAACGTTCTGAGGGCTGCAGCAGGTGTCTTGATGCTCATCCTCTGGTTGTGGGTCTGGAGGTATCAGACACGCCTGTACTTTGTCAAGGCGATGAGGCGCCGTGGACTCAGTCTAGAGTGAGACGTCAGCTTACCGCCTCTATAGTCTCGGCGATGAGGGGAAGCGGACTCCTCATCTCCTCTCTCAGGCGGGCGGCCTTCTTTCTGAACTCGGTGACTAGCTCCTCATCCTCCAAATAGCTTCTCACATGCTTTAGAATGGCTTTCGGGTTGAGAACGTGCCGGATGAGGCCTCTGGTTTCCAGGAAACGATCGACGTAGGTGGGATGGGAAGGGAAACAGGAGATCGCTGGGGTTCCCAAGAGGACTGCCTCAGCCGTCATCGTTCCGCCTGCACCGATGAAGAAGTCTGTGGAGGCAAGGAGGTTTGCGCCATCCACACCATGCTCAAGGACTCGCGCGTTCCGCTTGAACCGGCGTTTGAAGAAGGCTACCTGCTCGTGATACCGCGGGAGAACAACGATCTGAAGATTGAGTCTCGAGCGCACGAGGGTGTCCACGATCTTGGCGGTGGCCGATTTCTCCCGAGAGTTCAGCAGATATGCGGCATACTCTTCGGGCGGCCTGACAGTCACGACAGGTTCCTTTCCTTTCAGGCCGAGCTTCTCCTTGAAATGAGCGTCAGGCGTGAACGATTTCACCCATACTAGCGGGTCAAGAGCCTTGTACTGGACGATGTCGGACTTGCGTATCCCGTAGCGGGTCCACGCTCGTTTTGGGACAACCCACGGCGTGAAGAGGAGTCTTGAAAGGGGGACGGTCAGCTTTGAGACCGCCTCTGCATGGGGTGAGTCGCTGATGCAACAGTGAGGTATCGACAAGCCGAATGCTACTCTCGCCGCCTCTACAGAGGAGAATGAGACCGCCTTTTCGACTCCTTTTGTGCTGACGGAGCGGGCGAGTCTGACGACCCTCTGGGCGCTGTTTCGAAGCTTACGGTAGAGTGAGCCTCCCCCATGCTCTCCCACGAACTCCATGCTCAGGGTCTTCAACCGTGAAAGCTCAGTCACCTCTCGATAGTTCCTGGTAGTCGTGTACACTTCATGACCTCTCTCCTCGAGAAGTCGGGCCAGCGGGGTAAGGAACAGGATCTGCTTCGGCGTCAATACGTCAATCCAGACTCTCACAGCCAACTCCCCTGGAGCTTACGACGCATCGATCCACATGCGCTCAAACACGTCAGAGAATGCTCGCACAATCCCGGGGTGAGAGGAGAGGTGAGGCTTGTAGGTTAGCGGATGCCAAAACGTCTCCTTATCTGTCGAGGCCCATATGACAAAGACGACTCTTCGCCTGTCGGCGACGGTCTCACGCATCGGATACCAGAAGTCGCTTCCCCGTCTCACC
>CAYSNV010000048.1:2488-7167 GCA_964432545.1 uncultured Candidatus Bathyarchaeia archaeon
AGTTAGGGGATTTGAGCTCGCTCCCGACGGTCTTGACGTCAGCTTCAGGCGACATGAGGAGCAGTCTGCACCTCACGCCCCGGTCCAAAGCCTTCAGGATTTCATCCTTCGCCTTGGCGGCCCAGCCAAAGACCGCTGAAAGGATATATACGCTGCTTTCCGCTTCATGGATGAGCTTCACAGTCTCCTCTTCTGCAGACTTGAGGTCGGGCAGCGGCTGGAGCAACTCCTCAGGGCTGACCTTGTACCTCTTCTCCCAGTACTTGGGCTCCAGCTCTTCGAGGAGTTCCTCACCCGCCTCTTTCAACTTCTTAAGCCTTCCCTCCGACTCGTCCCTCTGATACTCGAGGAACGACTTGACCGCAAGCTCTGGGGGTGTGACCTCGTAGCTTCGCGGTCTGCCAAGGTTCGTCCTCACAAACCCTTTCTCTGCCAGAGACTCTAGGACCCCGTAGGTTCGCGTTAACGGGATCGCGGCCTTGGTGCTGAGCTCCTCTGCTGACAGTCTGAGATGCGATGAAAGGCAGAGGTACGCTTTCGCCTCGTACTCGGTGAAATCCAGGGATTTCAGCAGAGTGTAGATCCTTTTGTCCACCATCTCGTGACACTGTTATGGTTTTCTCGTTCCAAGATATAAATTTCACCCTTCTAAACGTAAGAAAAGTTAAATAATTGCCTTTTATACTCACAAGCACTTACTTGCTTAGGGGATGAGACGGTGAAAGACCTTATGCCCCTCTCCGCCGAGGAGATTAGAAAAACCTTCCAGAAAGGCGAGGCCACGCTAGCGGTTGCAGGACTCGGCTGGATGGGCTTGTCCGTCGCCTGCCTCTACGCCGATGCGGGCGCCCGTGTTGTAGGCGTGGATAAGGACCCTCGAATTGTAAACGCTGTAAACAAGTCTGAATGCCCCCACAGCGAGCACGGCCTTGCCACACTCCTTAGGAAGAATGTAAGGGAGGAGCGGCTGTCAGCGACGACTGATATGGAGGAGGCGGCTTCAAGGTCAGAGGCGATCCTCATCGCCGTCCCCACGGCCATCGACGAGAACAAAAGGGCCGATTACTCCGCCATCGAAAACGTGGCAAAGAAGATCGGCTCAAAACTGAATGGCGGCGCATGCGTCATCGTCGAGAGCACCTGCGCGCCAGGAGTAACAGAGAAGCTCATCCAGCCGATGCTTGAGAAGCATTCAGGGCTGAAGGCAGAAGACAATTTCGGACTCGCCTACAGCCCCATTCGGGCGATGATCGGCAGGGCACTAGCCGACATGAAGAACTATCCCAAGATTGTCGGCGGGGTGGGACCGAAGAGCCTGAAGGTTGCAGGCTCGATCGCCGAGGTCGTCTCCGAAGGTGGGGTCATCAAGGTGTCCAGCACCAAGACAGCTGAAGCCGCCAAGATCTTTGAGACGGTGTACCGGGACGTGAACATCGCCCTCGCAAACGAGTTCGCGACGTTGTGCGAAAGCGAGGGGATCGACTACTTTGAGGCTGCGGAGGCGGCCAACACGCAGCCATACTCCCACCTCCACCGTCCAGGCATCGGGGTCGGAGGGCACTGTCTTCCCCTGTATCCCTACCTTCTGCTGACGGAAGCCCGTTCTGTAGGGGTCAAGATGATTCTGGTGAAGGATTCCCGGAGGCTCAATGAAGATATGCCTCGGCACACCCTACACCTGATTTCAGACTCTTTAAGAAAGTGCAACAGGTCTATCACGCGGTCGAAGATAACGATCTTGGGGGTCTCCTACCGGGAAGAAGTAAAAGAGATCCGGTACTCCCCTGCGCTCGAGCTTATCAGACTCCTGAACCGGAGAGGAGCCCGGGTCACGGTCTACGATCCCATGTTTAAGCTCAGCGAGATCGAGGCGATGGGGTACAAGAGCCAGCCTTCGCTTAAGATGGCGTTACATGGGGCCCACTGCGCAGTGATCACCGTCGCCCACGACGAGTTCAGACACGTCTCCGTGAAGGCTTTTGAGGCTGCGATGACATCACCGGCAGCCATCGTCGACTGCTGCAGCGTTCTCAACGCGAAAGACGTGGAGAAAAGCGGGCTGATCTACCGGGGAGTCGGCCGAGGGATCTGGACGAAATGACATCTCTGGGAGTCGCTGTGATCGGTGCAGGGTTTTGGGGGCGAAACCAGATCAGGGTCTTCTCAGAGATCCCCGACTGCCTCTTGGTGGCCGTCTGCGACACCGACAAAGAGGCTTTGAGAAGGGTGGCTGAAGAACATCACGTAGCGGCATGCAGCAGCTTGGACGATGTTCTGAGGCGAGAGGATGTTGACGCCGTCACAGTCTGCACCCCCACCACCACCCACTACGAGATCGCGCAGAAGGTGATCGAAGCCGGAAAACACGTCCTTGTCGAGAAGCCTCTAACCAGCACTCTCCAAGAGGCGCAGAGAATAATCGCTCTTGCCCAAAGAAACAACGTCTTCCTCTCCGTCGGTTTCATCGAAAGGTTCAATCCCGCGGTCCGCTATCTGAAAGACGTCATCGACCAGAACCAGGTTGGCAGGGTCATTCTAATCATCGCGAGACGCGTCACACGGTGGCCTGAAAGAGTCGGCGACATCGGCGTCACCAAGGACTCGGCGATCCACGACGTCGATGTGATGCGCTTCCTTCTTAACAGCGAAGTCAGCCACGTCTACGCGACCGCGGGGTCCTTGAAGCATAGGCTGGAAGATTTCTCAGAGATAATGCTCACCTTTGAGAATGGGGTTGCAGGGTTTATCGATGCGAACTGGCTGACACCCCGCAAGATCAGAAGCCTAGTAGTCACGGGGAGCGAAGCCACCGCTGTCATCGACTACCTCACCCAGGAGGTGACGATCGAAGAGTCCTCCAAGTCCACACGCCCCCGGCTGCAATGGGAAGAGCCGCTTCGACTCGAACTTCAAAACTTCATCCAGAGCATCATCTCGGGACGGCAGCCCTCACCTAGCGGGCTTGACGGGTTAAGGGCTTTAGAGGTCTGTGAGGCAGCGCTTCAATCCAGTAAAGAAAAAAGGGTTATGGAACTGTAGTACCGCTTCGCTACTGGTACTGGTACGATACCTGAACCGACACGGTTACCTTCAGTTCCCCAGGGACGATCGGCGTTCCCGCCTTAACGGCGGACTCGAACATCGCCGGATAGGGCGCGTAGCCGGCCCCTAGGCTCACATCGAGCGGGCCGACAATCTTCACGTTCAAGCTCTTGCTTATCGCCTCCGCCTTCTTGTTCGCGTCTGCGACAGCGTTCTTCAGCGCCTGCTCGAAGAGCTCTACCGCCTTGTCGTCGGAGAGCCTGAACGTTATGGAGTTGACTTGGTTGGCCCCTGCCTCCACCGCGATGTCGATGGTCTCTCCTGCCCGGGAGATGTCTTTGACCGTCACCGCGATATTGTTCTGGCACACGTAGCCGACGATTCTGGGTGTCTCCTTCTCAGGGTACGTCATGAGCGGCTCTAAGGTGTAGCTTGTGGTTTCGATGTCGGAGTCGCTGATCCCGTTCTTTTTGAGGGCGTCGAAGACGGCGTTCATCAGCGCTGCATTGTCGCTTTGGGCCTTTGTCGCCGTTTCAGCCTGCGTTCTGACACCGAGGTAGATGGCCGCTATGTTCGGCTTCGCCGCTGCTTGGCCTGTCCCGGAGACAGTGATGATCTTCTGCTTCGTATTCTCTTGTGGCGAGGATGTCGTCTCTTTCAAAACATAGGGTTGGGGCGCCGTGGGCGCAAGCGACTTGTAGATGAGGAAGCCGTTCATCGCGAGGATCGCCAGCAAGGCAACCACAAGAACCACGTTCGCGATCTGACCTTTTTCATTCACTTGTGTTCTACCTCCGTTTTTCAACGGGGTATACTCAGCCTGGCCTCTCATTTAACATCAACTATTCGAACACGTGTTCGAAAGGGTGAACGGCGCGGAATGGGGCGAAGGCTAACGTTATAAGCGGTCCAGAACATATGCTGGCATGTGAGGGTGAGCGGTTTGAAAAGGAGTCTCATGGAGATTCTGGCCTGCCCCATATGCAAAGACTACCCCCTCGAACTGGCCGTTTTCGAGGAGAAGGACGAGATCGTCAGCGGGGTCATGTCCTGCAAGAAGTGCAGCAGATGGTATCCGATCATCGATGAGATACCGCACATGCTCCCCGACGACCTGCGAGACAAGGACGAGGATCTCACCTTCCTCGCCAAATGGAAAACCAAGATCCCAAGAAAGATCCTCAGAGAGGGAAAACCCTTCACGCTGTGACGAGCCAAACTTAATAAGCCCATCCTTGAGCATTCCAGAGTGGGGCGCGCGCTATACCGAAAGCCACACTTAAGAGATGGGCAAGCTACAAAGAAGGAAAGAAACGCCCTAGAGAACCTGAACGGTTGGAAGTAACGTGTGGTGAAAAGAAGTGCAAAATCTCATACAATATGACAATCAACCCAAAGGTTGGCTCTTCATATGGACGAAGAGTATCTGTTTCGGCTCCTAGATTTCTAGAGCATAGCGCCCGTTTTAGTGCAGCGGTGGTTGCATACATCTGTGAAGGTGATCACCCTAAGCGTGCAAATGGAATAAGGATTGGTCTGAACAACAGCGATTGGAGAATAGTTAGATTGGTTGTCGATGAACTAAACTGCTTGACGTAAATGCGTGAACTTGACGGTTTCAGTTTTTGCTTGCTTCT
>CAYSNV010000049.1:0-7057 GCA_964432545.1 uncultured Candidatus Bathyarchaeia archaeon
GCAACTAGCGGGTAGCGCCCTCCCGGAATATAAGAGCCGCTGGCTCCGATGGGGATAACCTTTTGTCCTAAGTGGATACCGGGAAGGGTCTCGACTTCGAAGCTGCGAATTGCTTCAAACTGTTTCTGGGCGAAGTTTCTGATCTGTTCTTGACAGAAGTCAATGTCTTTGCGTTCCCTGCTGGAGAGGCTCCGGCGAGCCTGTTCTATTTCGTGGTCGGAGACTCTGAAGCTAGGTGGATCCCAGTTGTCGAACTTCTTGGAGTAATAGCGAACAGCAGCTTCACCCTCTTTCCGCACTTTCTCGAGAATCTCTCGTACCATCTCACCCACAAATTGCATGTCTCGTTGACGTGTTCCCACAGCTTTCTTTAGATACGTGATCACTTCCATAGACCTCGATCAGGTTCCAGCAATTTGCATATCTCTTACGCAGAAGAATATGAGCATGGAAGTGATATTCTGCTTCAGAACCGTCTGCGTGGTCTCCTCAAAAGACGTCGTGAGCTTTCACTTCAAACCTGCTACCGTCGGCACAATAGTTATCTATCCTAGCGGGATTAGATACCGACGCTCACGGTGATCCCCGCGTTTGTCCTTTGAAGTACAAGAGTTGCCTGACATCCTGAGGATAGTGGTGCTTCTTATCCTGAGCGAGAGAACCGCCTTGGACAGATCTTCGCTGAAACGCCGAATCGACAGATACTGCATGGACTATGCATATGTCGCGGTGAGCGACGTGGATAGAGCGTTGAAAGAGATGTCTGACGAGGCGTTGATCAAAAGCGAAAACAGCATGGTCAAGCTCACGGAAAGGGGTCTCCGATTGGGTAAGGAGTGGCGAAACCTGCTCTTAAAACGGGAGCCGATACTGGAGATTGTTGCAGGTCTCACTGACGGCTCGATAACAGCACTTGTCGTAATCCTCTCCACATATCTTGCTCAGCTCACCTCAAGCATGGCGGCGTTTGCGGCGGTCATCAGCTTGGCAGCCGTCGCCATGACCAACTTCTCCAGCTTTCTGCTCGGTGGAAAGACTGAGGATGTTGCAGACCTGCTTACCCTGAAGACCTTAATGGATTATAGCCTCAGCGACATCCCTGACAAGATCGAGCGGGACAAATCTCTCAGACTCGTGAAGCGACTGTTCCTCTTGCTGGGTAAGCAGATAGGCAGGATCAACCTCTATTCAGCACTGGTTAGCGGCGTCACCACCTTTCTGGCGGGTGTAGTTCCGATAACTGTCTACATGTTGCTACCGAACCCCTTGAACCTTCTCCTCTCACTTGGGATCGTCTGCCTCGTTGTCGGCATCTTCCTTGTGCGCTACCGCTCGAAACGGGCCAAAGTTCATTGGCGGATGACCCTTGCTGAGACAGTGATCATTATTACGATCGCAGTAATTCTCTCGCTGCTTATCGGGAGAGGGGTATGAAGGAACTCATGGCGCGAACCTTGTTGCTGACTCTTCTTCTCCGGCCATCACTTCAATGACGACCTAGTAGATCTCACAGCTAACCTGTGATGCCACTCGCTTGTCTGCTTGCATCTAACTCGAATTAGAGGCCCCTGTAGATGCCGACTGACCCGTGCGACTGTGTTCTATCAACCCACATGTGTCCCTTTCTTCAGGTCTCTGAAGTATATGTCTGCGGGGTAATAATAGCCTATTCCTTGGTGGGGGCGTTGGTAGTTCCAGTAGTGGATGAATTCTTGGTGGCTGGGGAACATCCACGCCTCGTATTTGTAGGCTTTGTGGAAGGCTTCGATCTTGCCGATGGTTGAAGGCCTCCGTACGCTTGCCATGATGTGGTCTATGCCGTTTCCGGTGCAGAAGTTGGTGAAGGCTGATGTGTCGCCTCGGGCGGGGTAGAATTGTGTTCCCCGGTCTGTTAGTATCTGGTCAGGCTTCCCATACTGGTGGATGCAGTCTTTGAGGAGGTGGATGGCGTGCTCCCCGATGGGGTCGTAGTGGATCTCGCTCCCGGGGACGAACCTGGAATGGTCGTCGAGGTAGCTGATCATCCACTCGTCGTCTGTGGTGAGCTTGAAGTCTGCTTGCCAGAGGCTGTTGGAGTGCTCTCTTTCGAATCTCCGCCTTCCCCAGACCTTTCGAGGCTTGTCTGTCGGGTGATTTAACCCTGTCTGGATCAGGTATTTATGGATGGTCGTGTGGCTTGTCGTCTTCTCGGGCAGGTAGTTCTTCAGGTATCCCTCGATTCTGCAGGGGCCCCAGTTCTTGGTCTTCCGCAACCGGACGATGAGGTCTACGGTGTCTTGAGGCGTCTTATGGAACCGGTGAGGCCTCCTCGACTTGACCGCTAGACCCTCCCACCCTTGTTTCCTGTAGAGGGCCCACCACCGGTCCACGGTCTTTTCGCTCACCTTTAACGCGAAGGCGATCTCGGCAGCCTTCCACCCCTCCAGCCTCCTGCGAACAATCCATCTCCGTCCTCTCAGAATGCTATCCATATCCACTCCACCACATCAAACCTCCAAATTCTGATACCTCACGTATTTAGGGACATATGTGGGTGGATAGTTCATGACCCGTGCGACTGCAAAAGGTTAAAATAATCATGGTTGAATCTACCACGATATCCATCGAGACAGAGAGAACCGGGGCATGTTGCAGGAGATACGTTGGCACGGCAGGGCGGGACAAGGCGTAATAACGGTCAGCAGGCTTCTTGCGCAGGCGGCGATACTGGAAGGAAAGTACGCTCAAGCCTTCCCTGAGTTCGGCCCTGAAAGAATCGGTGCCCCGATCTCAGGCTACACACGGATAGACACGGAGCCTATCGACATTCACTCGCGCATCTACGAACCTGACATCGTTGTTGTTCTTGATCCGACCCTCCTTGAAATCGTGAACATCACGGAAGGGTTAAAGAAAACTGGCAAACTGATCCTGAACATGAAAAAGAGCCCTCAGGAGGCTAGCCATCTACTGAAGGTGAAGGACGTGCGCACTTATACTCTTGATGCAACAAGAATCTGCCTAGACGTTCTGGGGAATACGAGAGCGTTGAATACGATCATGTTGGGCGCGCTCGTGAAAGCGACAGGCCTAGTATCGATCGAATCCGTGATGAAATCGATGGAGGAGAGGTTCGCCGGGCCTCTGTTGGAAAAGAACATTGAACTGATCAAGAAGAGTCACGTGGAAGCCGCAGGATAGTGGAAGCGATGACCCAAGAACCGGGTTGGAGAGCACTGCCGATCGGCGGGGTGGTCCTAGAAGGCGGGACTGCGAGAAAGTACAGAACAGGCGACTGGAGGACGTTCAAACCGATCATTGACAAGAACAAATGCGTCAACTGCCTCCTCTGCTGGATATGTTGCCCTGAGCCCTCAATCACCCAAGTGGAAGGGGACAAAGTAGAAGTGGACTACGAGTATTGCAAGGGCTGCGGTGTATGCGCAGAGGAGTGCCCGGTGAAGGCGATCACCATGGTGGAGGACTGAAAATGGCACGGTATGTGGGTCTAAGCGGAGATCAGGCAGCCGCATTTGCTGCAAAGCAGTGTGATGTGGACGTCGTTGCGGCCTACCCGATAACCCCACAGACGATCATCGTAGAGGAATTCAGCAACTACGTTGCTGATGGAGAGGTGGATACCGAGTTCATATGCGTCGAATCAGAGCACTCCGCGATGTCCGCCTGCATCGGAGCAAGCCTAACGGGGGCGAGGGTCTTCACCGCGACCTCAAGCCAAGGTCTCGCCTTGATGCACGAGATGCTATACATCGCTTCAGGCGGTCGATGCCCCATCGTCCTGTGCAATGCCAACCGGGCGCTCTCAGCCCCCCTCAACATCCATGGCGACCATTCTGACATGATGGGTTCACGAGACTGCGGCTGGATACAGATCTACGCGGAAAACGCCCAAGAGGTTTACGACTGGACGATCCAAGCCTTTAGAATCGCAGAGGACGAGGCCACCCAAGTTCCTGTCGCCGTGAACTTCGATGCGTTCACAATCACCCATTCCCTTGAAAGACTCACCGTACTAGAGGATGAAGCGGTCAAGAGCTTTGTGGGAAAAAGGAAGCCGAAATACACATTAGATCCGCATAACCCGAAGACGTTCGGTTCAGCGGCGCTCCCGAACTTCTATTACGAATTCAGGGTACAGCTGGATGACGCCATCCAGAGATCGTTCAGCACGATAAGGAAGGTAAACGACGAGTACTCCAAGATCTCGGGCAGATCCTACGATATCGTCCAAGCGATAGGTCTTGAAGACGCTGATGCTGCAGTCCTCTGCCTCGGCGGCACGATTGGAACGGCGAAGGTCGTCGCCAAGAAACTGAAGAGTGAGGGAGTCAATGTCGCGGTAATAAAGCCGTGGGTCTTCCGTCCGTTCCCGTCCCGCGAGCTGTTGACCGCGCTTGACAACGTCAGCGCCATCGCAGTGCTCGACCGAGCAATTAGCCCTGGAGCGCCATACGGTCCTCTTTGCAGCGATATTATCTCTACACTCTACAAGTATGACAGGGAGATGTGCATCAACAACTTCATCTACGGGCTCGGCGGGAGAGACATCTCGCCCCGCGAGATGGAGAGCGTCATGAGAGACACGGCAAGGAATGCCAAAGAGAAGAAGATAGAGGAGAGCGTTACCTACATCGGGGTAAGGGAGTAAGAATGGTCCAACTGAAAGAACTGAGCAAGGACGAGCTCTTCGGCCCCGGCCACAGACTGTGCGCTGGATGCGGACCCGCCATCTCGATGAGAATGCTCACAAAAGCCTTCAGAGGCCCCACGGTGATCACCAACGCAACCGGCTGCGTGGAGATAGCGAGCAGCATATACCCCTTTAACGCTTGGCGAGTTCCCTACTTCCACTCCGCGTTCGAGAATGCCGCCGCGACCGCAGGCGGGATCGAGGCGGGATACAAGGCTCTGCGCAGAAAAGGGGCAATAAAGGAACAGATCGATGTCATTGCGATCGCGGGAGATGGGGGAACCTTCGACATCGGCATACAAGCTCTCTCAGGAGCGCTTGAGAGAGGACACGACTTCGTTTTCCTGTGCTACGATAACGAGGCGTACATGAACACAGGCATCCAACGCTCTGGAGCGACACCCCACGACGCGGCAACAACAACCTCACCTGCAGGAAAGAAGATCCCTGGCAAACCGGAGTGGAAGAAGGACCTTGCAGGGATATGCATCGCCCACGGCATCGACTACGTCGCAACCGTCACCGTGGGATACTGGAACGACTACGTCACCAAGATCAGGAAAGCGATCGAGGTGGAAGGCCCCGCCGTTGTCCACGCACTCGCCCCCTGCCCGCTAGGCTGGCGCTCAGACCCCAAGAGCACCATGAAGCTCTCCCGGCTGGCGGTTCAGACGCGATACTTCCCCCTCTACGAGTACGACAGAGGGAAGTACACACTGAACATCCCTGTTCCTAAACCCCAACCCGTTGAGGAATTCCTCAAACTGCAGGGCAGGTTCAGACATCTCTTCAAGCCGGAGCTCAAAGGCGAAATCGAGAGAATCCAAAGCTTCGCCAACAAGAACTATGAGCGCATCGCAAGGCTGAGCGGCGTACTCTGAAAGGATGACGAGAAGTGACGCTATCGGTTCGACAAGTGGTCTCCGCCATTCTTCTGATAGTAATCGCCGCCGTCATCGTGGCTCCTTCAGTCTCCACTGCAACACTCGCCGTGGAGGTGACCGGAGCGCCCGTTAGCGAACTAGGGCGCGTCATCATCGACATCGAGTCGATAGAGATGCACCGATGGGGTGCGCGGGAGAACGCGGGGTGGCTCATCCTCTCGGAAGAGATTACCTTGGATCTCTCCCAAGATGCGCCAGCGCGTACCATAGGGCTGGAGAGGGAGCTACCGCTCGGCCGTTACGACAAGATATCCGTAATAATCGGAAATGTGACCCTTCTCTCGGAGGGGGGGCCGGTAGTAGCGGGCATCCCCCAAAACAGGATGGATGCAGAGATTCAACTTCAACTGGATTTCGGCGCCAACGCGAACCTGCGGGTAAGCATCGATTATGTTGAAGAAGCACTTGTAGCTGAGCAGGTGTTTAAGGGCTCGTTGACCGTTTCTACATCTGTGCAGTGAGGTCAGTAGATGGGTGTCTTAGGAAGAGATAGGCTTGAAGAGCTTGTGAGAAAATACCGTTGCATCAACCCATTCAACCCCTCGTTGCTGGACGGCGACGGATACGTGCTAACAGTCAAGCAAGACACGTTCCTCAACTATCTTGAACACAAGAACCTGATATCCAACGAGATCGTCTTTACTCCACCTGACACGATCGCGCATCTGACCGCGAAGAGCAGGTACGGGCGTATGGGTCTGTCATTTCTGAATGCTGCCAAGGTGCACAGTGGCTTCGTGGGCAGGCTCGCCTTGGAGCTCGTGAACCTCAGTAATGAGCGACAACCGATAACCATACGGAAAGGGGACCCTCTCATGCATATCGAATTCATCACACGAGAGGGGAGACCCTCCCCCTACAGCGGGGAGTTCATGTTCCAGTTTATGACCCTCGACGAGTCCAGAGAATATGTCGAGATACTTCCAAAACACTTCCCAGATGCTTTCGAGAGGAGCATTTTGGAGAAGATGGCCAAAAACAGGTTAACCGCGTAGAGACGGCTCACTTCCTCTTTCGCAGGATCCTTCTTCCGGCTCTTCGCTCCGCAACGTAGAACACGAGGGAGAAGACGAAGGTCACTCCGATGATTAGAGTGAAGAGCGCTTCGTAGCCGCTTTGCCCCATGTTGAGGGCAATGACGTCGTTTTCAACGTTGGCCAGCCCCGGCGCATTCACTTGCATCGCATGTTCAAGAACGGCACGATACCTAAGGGAGGCATTCTCCGCCCGGTAGGTGGCGGTCATGTTCACCAAGGGCTCCGGTTTCAGATACCAGCGCGTTGTGCTATTCTCCAAGAAGAATGTCCTGTTCCACGAATCCAAGGGCCGCTGGAAGTTGGTGAGATTGAGCACTGTGACATTCCCGGCAATGTTGACCCCCTCGGAGGGAGAGACCTGACGGGTGCCATTAACCCCTGTCTCT
>CAYSNV010000050.1:0-6905 GCA_964432545.1 uncultured Candidatus Bathyarchaeia archaeon
ACACCATAGCGCTTGTCCTGAGCCTATTTAAAGCGCTGAAGCCCCGACTATCGAAGAGGCAGAGAAAGCGATTTGAACCCGGGGTTAAGTGCGGGGGGTGGGATTCGAACCCACGAACCCCTCCGGGACAGGGTTTCCTACGCCTCAGAGGCGCCCTAAGCCCTGCGCCTTTGACCTGGCTTGGCAACCCCCGCTTCAAAAGGTCAGGCGATCTAACGCGCGTCTGACTCTAAACGGAAGAGTCCCTGTGGACCTCTTCGCGAGGCCAGAAAGGCGACGACGGATTCTACTTCCTGTCGAAATAGATGCTCTTCCCTTTTGCCGAAACCGGGATTCCCATCACTGCCGTCGATTTCTCCATCATCTTCAGGCGCATCGCTGCGGTTCCGATCCGGTACATTATCCTGTTGTCGACGTTCAGGTCGGCCGCGATCTTCGCCGCGGAGCCCAGCGCGATTCCCGCATCCAGTGACTTGTAGAGGCAGGTGGGCCCGGCAAAGTCCAACCCCTTCTTTCTCTCCGCTTGGTTGAAGCTTGTGCACGTGGCGTGTCCGCAGGCGCCGCAGTCTAACCCGAAACTCTTTGAGCCGTCAACTCCGATGAGGACGACGGCTGCTGAGTCTCTCACGTTCTGCGCATCGCGGGCGAAGCCTGGGAGCCCCCTCTCCTTGCCGATTCTGTCCATCTCTTGGGCGATCGCGTCTTTCTCTTCTCCGTAGACGAGCAGGGTCTGTACGTCGTCTCGTCCACCAGATTTCGGTGCTGTCCGCGCGGCGATGAGCATCATCTTGGCCGCGTTGAGGATTCCTTCATTTTCCCCTTGACCGCTTTCTACTATGGGCAACGTCTTCATCCCCGTTCCTATTCGATCTAGCTCGTTTCTAGTAGGTTGGCGTTTCATCATATAAACTTGCGTCAAACCTTAAAGGGGAGAGATTGTGTGAGCGAATCCTAAAACGCAGGGTTTGGGAGATTGAGCGCGCAACGGCAGATTAACCTTGTCGCAGGGACGTCATTCGCCTTCTTCATCGGCTGGCAGATCATCTCCCCCATCTTCCCGCTGTATGGGTTGCACGCGGGCGCAAGTCTCGTTGAGGTCGGGTTCCTCCTAAGCCTCTTCTCGACAGTCACCTTGTTAATGCGGATTCCCTCTGGGACGATCGCGACCCGCCTTGGGATCTGGCCGATCATGATCTCCTCATGTTGCCTCCAGATTCTTTCACTGATAGTCCTCTTCCTGGCGCCCTCTCCCCTCTGGCTATTTGTCGCTATGATCATATACGGGATATCGACCGGCTCGTTTGGCCCTCTCGCAGCGTCCGCGGCCCTTAACTTGGCCACGCCTGACAGGCGGGGTGAGGTCACAGGCAGATACTACTTCGCCATCGGGTTGGCTCTGTTCTTGGGGCCGGTCCTTACAAGTATACTGCTCTGGCTTCTTACATTCCGCCAGCTCTTCCTCGCCATTCTTTTCTTTCCTCTTTCAGCGTTGATCGCCTCAACCGCTCTAAGATCGGGTATTAATCCCCGGATGTCAGGCCACAGTGCACTGAATCCTCAACGTGAGACCGCCAGGCAGCTCTTCGCACTTCTGAAGAAGAGGAGGATTGTTGTTCTTCTCGCCGTGACGGTCCTCTTCTTCTCCTGCGAAGGTTTCTTCAGCACTCTCTTTCCAGTCTACGGCCAAGAGGTGCTGCACCTCTCACCTTCAGCAATAAGCATCCTTTTCGCCTTCTTTGGAGGAGTCAACGCTTCCAGTAGGATACCTGTCGGCAGGCTTTCAGACGATATTGGAAGAAAGGCGCCGCTCCTTCTCGCCTACGGACTGTCCGCCTTCGCGTTCATCGTACTTGCGCGTGCCACACGATTCCCCTTTCTTGCTCTGGGCATGGTGATCTACGGGGTTGCGTGGGGGATGCGCGTCCCTCCCTCGTCGGCGCTTCTGGCGGACAGTCTCGCGCCTCATGAACTTCCCGTCGCCATGGCCTGCCTGTGGATGGCAGCGGATCTCGGTTTCTCCATCGGTGCAGCGTTCGCGGGGCCTTTCGGCTCCATCACTTCTCTTTCAACCATTCTTTACTGGGCAGCCTTCATCAACGTCGCAAGTATGCTTCTCATCCAGGCAGGGTTGAGAGATGCGACGTAGGGGTCTGCGTGAAAGACGGAACACGATTTTAAAGCTTTATTATCTGTGCCCTCCTTATTAATGAGTCAAAGGGGCTCTCCATGCCAGTTGACGATAGGGTAGTACTGGCTTTGATGAAGCTCGGCCTCACCGAGTATGAAGCAAGAATATACGATGTCCTTATCAGGTACGGGCCCAAGAAAGCGGGCGAGCTGAGTTTCTTCAGTAAAGTTCCCCGGCCCAAAACCTACGGCGCCTTGCAGGAACTCAGCCGGAAAGGCCTTGTTGAGGCGATCCCTGAACGACCTGAAAGGTATTTGGCCGCTTCACCCAACGAGAAGCTCTTCCCCGTCGCGAACAAGCTGATGGAGGAGACGCAACAGGTGGTTGACGCGGTGCAGTCCCTAACGTTGACCTACGAGTCTCTCAAATACGTCCACAGGGAGAAACCCCCTGAGAAGGAGGTTCTCTGGTCCGTCTACGAGAGGTCAAACGTCACAAAGATGCTGAACACCATGATCGAAGGCGCCAACAGTACGATACGCGTCGTAACCTCGGCAAACGGCCTGGTACGCTACTACAAGTCTCACGCAGACCTCTTCGAACAGGCCCGGTCTCGCGGGGTCAGGATATCCATGATTGCCGCCGTTACGCAGGACAACCAGAAAGTTGCACGTGAATTGAAGGCGCTTCTCAATCTCAAGAGCTTCGAGGACCTACCTGCCGTCACCTATGTTTCTGTGGATTCCCGGGAGATGCTCGTTGTCGAGTCCTCACCAGACAACTACGACGAAAAGAAGGGAAAGGATATCGGTGTCTACACCGATAACCCCTTGCTTGTGAGAATGCTCGAAGCGCTTTTCGACAAGCTCTCCGGAGAAGCTGAGACCCGGTCAAAGCCCAAAGCCTGAGTGAGCACGCGCCAGCAAGGGTTGAATCTCTGCTCCCGCTATTGACGGCAGAGTTTATTTCGTCCAGATCCTATGTATTCATATCACGCCGCGCTCTATACCACCTGTCCAGGAAACGCCCAGAGGCGTGTTGAGAAATGGGTAAGAGCATCTATCGGTCAAGGCTCACAAAAGGGTTCGATGAGACGACGGCCGCGTTTGTCTCCTCCCTTGCTGAGGACGCTTGGATTCTCCAAGAGGACATCGATGGGTCAGAGGCGCACGACATCATGCTCGCAGAGCAGAAGATCATCAGCAAGGACGAGTTAAAGCAGATTTTGACAGCTCTAGAGAGGATTCGGAAACGCCTTCTCGCGGGCGAACTGAAGCTGGAGGGGGAAAGCGAGGACGTCCACGAGTTCATCGAAGCGCAAGTCATCGGCGAGGTCGGCGTCGCCGTCGGTGGAAAGCTGCATTCCGGCAGATCGCGAAACGACCAAGTCGCTGTAGACCTGAGAATGAAGATACGGGACGAGATCAACAGGGTCTCACGCCTTCTCCTCAGCCTCACGTCGACGATGCTGGAGAGGTCCAGGGAGGAGAGCGACACCCTCGCCCCTCTCTACACGCATACGCAACATGCACAACTGGGGGTCTACGCGCACTACCTGAACTCCTTCATTCAGATGCTACTCAGAGACTTCCAACGTCTGGACGAGTGCTATCGAAGGGTAAACGTGAGCCCTCTGGGGGCCTGCGCCGTCGGAGGCACCAGGTTCCCGATCGACAGATCCCGGACCGCTCGCCTCTTGGGGTTTGATGCGTTGGTGTACAACTCCCTCGACGCCGTCTCCTCCCGCGACTTCGCCCTAGAGACAACGGCGGCTCTCGCGGTATTGATGTCCAACATCAGCAGAGTGGCTGAGGACATCATCCTCTGGTCCACCACCGAGTACGGTTACGTCGAGGTCGCGGACGAGTACTGCTCAACCTCCAGCGTCATGCCCCAGAAGAAGAACCCTTGTACGCTAGAGCTGATTCGGGGAAAGACAGGCAAAGCCTACGGAGCTCTCGTCAACCTCATGACTACGGTGAAAGGTCTCCCCTCAGGATACAATCGTGACCTCCAGGAGATGAAAACTCCCCTTAGGGAGAGCTTTGACGCCGCGGAGGCCTCGCTCGAAGTATTGACCGGCGTGATCAAGACCTTAAAGGTGAACAGAGACAGGCTGAAGGGTATGATCGGGCATGGTTTCGCGACGGCGCTCGATCTGGCAGAATCCCTAGTCATGTCGTGCGGCCTCTCTTTCAGAGAAGCGCACACGCTCGTCGGGAAGATCGTTCTGAACTCCATCCAAGAGAAAACCACCTTAGCCAGCATCACACCTGACACGGTCAGATCGCTCGCTAGGGAGCTCCTAGGAAGAGAGATCAACGTCGATCCTAAACTCCTTGCCCAGGTGTTAAGCCCTGAGAAGTCGCTTGAGGGCAAACGTTCGGCAGGGGGGCCCTCTCCTCTCGAAACCAGAAAACAGATTCAAATGCTGGCCCAAGAAATTGGGAGGAGTGAACGAATCCTGAGGGTCCGAGAGGAGAGGCTTCGGAAAGCGAGAGGCGAACTGTCTTCTCTGGTTAGCAAGTACACGAGATAGGAGCACTACCATCGACGGCCTAGGACGCTCCTTGCGCAGATTCACGCTTTGGCTATCTCCCTATCCGATGCGTCCAACCGTATAGGCGCGAGGTCTTTCACAGCTGGAGTTAACGGTCTTTCGTCCGCGCGCCTCGTGCCAAGGAAAGGTCGGTTGAGGAGGGGTTAAAATACCTGAACGGCTCTACAGCGCCTTATACTTCGAGTTGACTTCGATGCGGGGCCTTGAGGCGGTGATCTTCGATTTCGACGGAGTTATGGTCGATTCGTTTCGCGCAATCTATGGGATGTTCTTGGGCTACTTCAAGGTTCTGAAGAGGCCTTTCATGAGCGAGGAGGAGTTCAAGGAAAAGTTCTCGGCTGACTGGAAGTCGTTCCTGAGAGATCTCGGAAAAGAACACAATACTGTAGTCAGCATATCTGAGGAAGACAAAGACAAGTACGTCGAGCTCCTCCGCGACGCGCCGTTGGCTTCCGGGATCAAGGAGTCTATCCTCAAACTGAAGTCTCGCAGCCTAAAACTAGCGGTTGTGTCGACGTCCGTGAGAGAAGTCATCACGGAGAAACTGGCTGCGAACGGTTTGCACTTTGACTTGATCGTTTCAGGCTACGACTTGGGCATATCCGATAAACACACGCTCTTGGACCACGCGATTAGACAGATGAACGTGAATCCGAAGAAATGCGTCTATATCGGTGACATGGCAGAGGACATCGCGGCTGGAAAAAGAGTCGGTGTGAAGACTATCGCGCTCACCACAGGTTTCCATTCGCCCCAGCGGCTGAAGGCGTTGAACCCCGACGCGCTTTTGGACCACGCCGCCTCCCTTTACGAAACAATTGAGAGGTTGTAAGGCGGCTCTTCCTTGTCTTCCCCTTGCCAGCTTGAGACCAAACCACTGTTCTCTCCCGTCTGTCCTAAGATCGTTTTCCGGTAGCTCTCACACTTCCCATGGGGAAGGGATCCTTTTTGTCTTTTGGGTGAGGAGCTTTCGAAACGCAGTCCGTGTTGGGAAGAAATCGCGTGAAGGCCAGACTGCACAAGGGCGCGCCTCTGCTTGGATCATTCGAAGTATTCACTCAAGCCAGTCTTCAGCGCTTCCGGCGCGTCGAAGACCTCAGGCTCCTGCAGAAGGTAGGGTAGGGCCCACATGTCATTCACCCACCTCTGTCTGAACCCGTACCGTGCAACGACCCGCGCGTTCACTGCAAAATGATTCAGCCTGAATCCCAAGGGGCCGGAGAAAAGGGCGACGTTGAAGCTCCAGATCCCGCTCTTCTTGTAGAACGCAAGAACGCGAGATAGGCCCTCTGCGAGGTTCGACAGGTCATCCTCGGTAAAATCGAGAAAGCTTACTTTTCCTGGAAGGACCGCGTCGACCTCGTAGAACCCGTGAGGAGAAAAGGGGAGGAGCCACTCAGAGGAGCCGACTCTCCCAAGGTACCTCTCACCTCTCTTCTTCTCCGCCTCTATTATGTCATTCCAGTAGTTAGCTCTCCACCTCTCAAAGTAGACGCGGCTTGAGTCGAGCAGATCCCTCACCTTTCGGAAGGGGATGCTGCTGGCAAGGGTCTGCATGTGCGGGTGGATGACCGTCGAGCCTGCGGGGGGAAGGTAGTTCAAAGTCGCTGCGGCGTATCGCACATTCTCATCTTTCGCATGCACATTCCTCAGATACGTCAGGGAGGTGGTCAACCCGTTCCTCAGGAGTTCTGGCGTGAACTCGTCGAGCTGGAGGAGGTGTCTCCGCGTTAACACCGTCACCGCATTGTACTCTACGTGGGCGAAAAGGCTGGGGAACATGACCGCTTCGCCGGCCTTGATTCTTCCCTCCTCAACAATCTCAGGGGGAAAGCGTGGCGTCGAGGTCTCTACGCTGAGAGGGCAGAAAGGACAGCTTCCCTTGGTCTCATCCGCGCACTGGAATAGGAAGCGCTCGTCGGTTTCGAAGAACCGTCGCACATAGTTGAGCCGGCCTTTCAGGACAATCGACTGATCGCCTGTGAGAGGATCTTTTCGATGCTCGATCGCCTGTGTGGTTCGCTGGAAACTCGCTGACGGATCCAGAACCTCAGCAACCTTCTCCACCTTTTCGAAGGATATCGGCATCTCTCTTCCCTGGACCCTGATAAAGGCGAGCTCGAGATTTAAAAGTTATAAAAGAGTCTGTGCTACCTCACATGGGGAACAAGGATGTTTGTAGCATCCCAGCAAGGAGTGTCGTAAGATGTCTTCTAT
>CAYSNV010000051.1:0-6848 GCA_964432545.1 uncultured Candidatus Bathyarchaeia archaeon
AAGAACGCTCCTTCTTTCAAGTTGGAGATGAATTGCGTCAGGACGACGGATCAGTGGAATCGCGCGGATTCCATATAGGGAGGGTAGCGGTCTAAAAGACCCCGCAGGCTTCAGCCTGCGGTAGTTCAGACAAGGGGCGGACGAATTTTCCGTTCGTGTCGCTCACTCCTTCGCGCATCTCCTCCTCAGCGGAAATGGGTTCAGAACACGGCAAGCTACAGCTTCATGTTTAGATGTTTTTAATTGATTGTACAAAACGCATGTGGTCTGCCCCAGTTTTTGAGGGAAACAGGCGGATCTGCTCAGCTGTTGATTCCCGACGAGACGGTGGCATTCCATGCAAGTAGTGTCAAGGAGTATGCCGGGGAACGCTAGCTGAAAGGAATCGCGTGAGGCAGGTTAAGCCTCTTCGTTCACGTACAGGTTTGTCGTATCTTGTCTATGAACACTATCCTTCTGTCAAGTAATGGGTCTTTTGATCCTCTTTAGCCAACAGACTTGGTACGGTTGTAGCTCTAGCTCATCGTGATAGTATCTTTGAGAGATTATATCGCGGTAGCGTCCTCTCTCTAGCTTTATGGCTTGCTTCTTGTGGGACAGATTGTGTACCGCTATTACGCTGCTGAAACCATCGGGAGATGTTCTGACAAGGGCGAAGACTGGGTCTTTCAAGAATAGTATCTTCTGGTCGCCGTTAGGGTGGAATGCTGTTTCATTCACTCTCTTCTCTAGGAGATTCAGGTACGCGTAGAAGACCTTTGACGTCCGAGAGTCCGTGTTCTCCAGGGTCTTCAGAAGCTCATTTCTGCTGAGGTTCTTCCTGTTTATGTCTCTCTTACAGCCAGCTCTCTCCGCGCCTGCTCTGTCGTTTGAAGCTCCCAGAAGACCGTTCAGGTAGATTGCGGGGATTCCTTTGAGGCAGAGCGCTACGGATCGCGATGCAAGGTATCTTCTAATCTGGGTGTCCATGTCAGGTTCAGTCGCATCCGAATAGCTGCATTTCAGAGCGGACCACCAGGTGGTGTTCATCTCATAGGGGCTTTCAGAGCCATCTGGGTTCTTCTTGTAGCTTACCAGGCCGCCGTTTGCCTCAGACTTCCTCACCATCTCTTCTATCTCATGGTCGGAGAGAACGCCCTTCACCCCCTGCACGCCTACGCCATCGTGGGAGTCAAGAGAGTTTAAGAATGCGGTCTTCTCGGACGGAGTCTCCAGCTTATCCGCCCACTCTGACAGCCGGGTGGCATCCCCAGAGTACAGCGCGTGAATAACCAGAGGAGGTAACGCGAAGTTGTATACCATATGGGCTTCATTACTTCCATCCCCGAAGTATTCTACATTCTCTTTGTGGGGGACGTTCGTCTCCGTTATTATCAAGGCATGAGGGGCAACGGTCTCTAATACGTCTCTGAGGAGCTGGACTATTATGTGGGTCTGTTTCAGATGGACGCAACTGGTCCCCAACTCCTTCCATAAGAATGCTATAGCATCCAACCTGAGGATGTCGGCACCTCTGGAAACATAGAAGAGCATGGTGTCGACGATCTCTGCAAGGACTTCCTCATTCTTGAAATTCAGATCTACTTGGTTTAGCGGGAAAGTCGTCCAGACATACTTCTCTCCTTCCGACGTGTCGTACTTGGTGAGCAGAGGCGTTGCTCTAGGCCTAAATACCTTGCGGAGGTCTTCTTCAAGAGGGAGGTTGCCTCGGTCAAACCATGTGAAATAGTCTCTGTACTTCGGGGTGCCCTTTTTGAATTCTTGAAACCAGGGATGCTTGTCTGAGACGTGATTTATGACGAGGTCAAACATCAACCTGAACTCTTTCCTCAATTCAGCTATTTCGCACCAATCGCCTATCCTCGGATCCACCTCTCTGTAGTTGGTTATCGAGAAGCCCCTGTCAGAGTCGTATCTGAAGAAAGGAAGCACATGGAGAGTATTGATTCCGTCTTTGAGATGTCTCTTGGCAAAGTCTGCGATGATCCGCAACGGATGATCTCTGTTATGTATCATATCACCATACGTTACGAGAACGACATCTTGTTCACTGAATCTCTCACCACGGCCCTCCAGCCTACTCTCTTTGGAGAATCCTCCCATGATATTTTCGATTTCTCTGAATGCTCTGTCTCCTCGCCTGCGGCCGTACAGGAATTGCAGTTTCTCTAGCAGGCGGCTTCTAGTCGCGTTTGGTACTCTCTGCATAGGTTTCCCCTCCTATGAGACATGAGGTGGTCGGTCAAGGACAAGGGCGAGCAATCTCATGACGGGATGTCTTCAGCCTTTGATGATCGCTAATCCTGTTGAAGAGGATTTGAGGCGGTTCATGCTCGGTCATCAGGCATTCTGAGGAGCTAATGCGGTAGCGTCGGAGCGGTTTCCTTGATCGACCTTTCTGTGGTGGGACCATAAAAGGAGTGTTGCGATCAGCGTTGTTCCGAATATCACGATGAACGTTATCTGCGGGAAAGTCTCGAACTCAGTGCTGTAAGATACGAGAAACATAGACAAGACAGCTGCCGCCAGTCCCCTCGGGAGCATAGCGTACATCGCCTCCTTGTCTTCGGAGAGTCCGCTTTTCACTATCGCCAAACGGACGGCGATCCTTCGCGCAATTATCAAGAAGACGCACAGGGCTCCGCCGAAGACCAGAACCTGCCAACTCGTGATAGTGATGACAAGTCCCATTAGGACAAAGAAGAAGGTCCGGATGATGAAGCTAATCTCGCCGTGAAATCTCTTGATCGAATCCCCGGTGGACTTGTAGAGGGGAGGTCGTCGGAAGACTCTAAGCATATACTGTTCGTTTCCCAGTATCAACCCGAAGAATAACGCCGAGAGGGCGCCTGTCCCTCCCAGATACCGCGCGATGACATATAGTATGAACAAGATGCTGAGGGTCAGCATGTAGGCGTGGTTGCTCCTCCCCAGTCTACTCAAGACCAGAAACCAAACGACCCCCAGTATACCCCCAACCCCCAGACCGATGATGATTGAATGTCCGACAGAGTAGATGAAAGGTTCAATCTCGAACCTTAACGTCGTCGTAAAAGGCAGCAATGCAAAGACGCCGGCCGTACATAGAACATCAGTGAGTGTTGACTCAAGAAGCAATGTCGTCCGCGTGTTCTCTTGCACGGCTATGCAGGAAAGGAGTGCCATCACCGTGATTGAACTGCTGCCTCCAAGCACAGCCCCTAGGATCATCCCGTGGATGAGTCTCAGACCAAGGAACAGCCAAGAGAGAGAGGCTGTGAACACTACGCTGAGGATGAAACCAAGGATTGCAGTGACTGTTGCTCGTGGTACCCCCTTTACAGCTTGAACAAGGTCGATGTGCAGTCCACCGTCAAACAGTATGAATACCAATGCGATCGCTGAGAAGTAGGGAACGATGGAGATAACTTGAGATGGTTTGACAATCCCCAAGACCTGGCCCAGCAGAAACCCCAGGATCAGCAGCAGAAGCGTATCCGCTACTCCCGTTCTTCTGAAAAACTCCTCGCCCAGAACTCCGATCACCATGATAGCGCTGAAGAAAATGAATATCAACGAGACCGGGTCGAGCATTAACCTCCACTTGCAGTGGGGATTAGACCTGTCGATACATAAGTCTTTGGATGGTGAAGGCGTCGGTCTACTTGCGCGCTACGCCGGAATCGGTTGGGATTGCTTCAATCAAGATGGGCAGTTCGAAGGTATTTATGCAAGGAAACTAGTGTTAGTGGTGGGCAGAGAAACGAGAATGAGCCTCCTTGGTGTTCTGATCGATGCGACGCTTCTTGTTGTATTCTTGATACTGTTGGATCGGTCCAGCTACGCCGTGATCACCGGGGCATCGGGGATCTCATCGTCTACAAGGATGAGATTCAGCAATATAGGTTTCATCTTCGTTGCGCTTTCGACTTCGCTCCCGGAGGCGGTGGTCTCGTTGTTTGCAGCTTGGGGAGGCACGGTGGGACTCGCTGTGGGGAACGTATTCGGCTCAAACATTGCGAACGTCTGCCTGATTGTGGGTCTTCCCGTCGTCTACGGTTGTCTGTCGAGGTTGCGTCCTGTAGGCTGTTCCCTGAATCTCGGGGAGCGCGAGTCGTCCAGCCTATTCTTCGGATTGTTCTTCTCTTCAGCGCTCCCTTTGATTCTCCTTCGAAGCGCCAAATACGGCTCCTTCATCGGCCTCGTGCTGGTCGTCACGTTCCTTGCGTACAGCTACTCTCTATCCAAGCCGAGTGTCACGACAGATCTAACAAGCGCCCCGACGGATAATGCGGTGAGAAGAGTCCTCGTTAGAGGAGTTGCTTGGATGCTGGCAGGGATCGTGGGGGTCACCATCAGCGGATACGTGATCGTGACGAGCGCATCCAGCCTAGCCGCAGCTTTCTCCCTGTCAGGAACCCTCATCGGCGCGACGCTTGTCGCTGTTGGGACGAGCCTACCAGAGCTTGCGATATCTTTGAAGTCTGTGCAGGCAGGTCGCATGGATTTTGCTCTCGCTAACGCCGTGGGGAGCTGCTTTGCCAACCTGACGATCATAATGGGTCTGGTCTTCATCTTCTCGAAGATAACCGTTAGGATAGATGCCTACTTTGACCTCGTCTTTTTTTCGCTCTTGTCCAACCTTGTCTTATGGTACTTCCTTACGCGGGGCAGGCTGAGCGCAAAAGAGGGATTGGTTCTCATCCTCATTTACGCCGTATTCATGGCTGAGTTTGTCGGTCTTTTCACACTATTCTAGACCGATAGTTTTGCAGGAATAGTGGCCTTGAGATCGTGATGTATGCCGGTCTTGGTAGGATTGCTTGCGGGATTGTTTCGAGGATATTCTCTCACCATTTCTCAATTGGCATGGCTACTACCTCGCGCACTGATAGTCTGCGGTCAGGTCTGCTGCCGAAGGCTTCTCCCTGCGTGGATGTTCTTACGATGATCGCTGTGTCGGCCCCTTCTCCTGTACCCCCTACAGCTACGACATCCGTGTAAGGTTTCACCTTGCCAATCTCCACGGCTGCCACTGATACCTCGACGGCGACCTTCATTCCTTGCCCAAAGGCATAGAAGGGTTCGCTTACAAGATTCCATTTCTCGCCACAGAAAGGGAGAAAAGTCAGGTCGAAGATCTCTCTACGCTGACTCGATTCGACCTTCCCCAAGGTCTTGCCTAGCCGCTTTCCTACCAGCTTCTCCAACAGGCCCCCTTCAGTATACGCAACACGTTTGCATGCAGATACCGCCTCATCTTCGGAGACGGTGACAATCTCAGCTTCGTTTCTCAATCTGCTGGTGAAGAGCTCAGCCGTCCTTCCTGTTGTAACCGGAACCACAACTACCCTCACGTCTTTGAGACCCAGTCTCTCACTCACAGCGTCGAGGAGTGAAGTCGTATTTAGCGGGCCGGCTCTTTCAAAGTAGACTGTACTTCTCCGCACTGTACGCATCATCAGACACCACACAGCTTCTTACAGGAAGCTCATACGTCAACCAGGGCTGATAAACTTGTGCATTGAGGGGCCTATTGGACAAGAGGAAGGCCGCCCTTCTTCGTGGGAAACTGGCTCACGCTGATTTACCTTTCTCTTCGCGGGGCTGCCTTTTATGGAATCGCAGGAGAATCATCTGGAGACGGGTTGGCCCACTTCCTCCTCTTTGGGGGTTGTGCGCACTTCTCTCGTGTAAGCCCACTTGAGGGCTATGGGCGTTATCACTGTGGTCACTATTACCATGGTGACCACTGCGCCATAGAGGCTCTGGCTCAGTATTCCCGAGGTCACTCCGATGCCGGCGATTATCAGTCCGACTTCACCTCGTGATATCATGCCTATTCCAACCTTGAGACCTCTTCGGGAGCTTTTCATCGCGACCGTCGCCGGAATCCCGCATCCCACCAGTTTGCTGACGACGGCGATTCCTACCAGAGCCGCAACTATCCACACTCCTTCAGTATTCAATGCCCTGATGTTGAATTGAGCGCCTATGACGGCGAAGAAAATCGGGGAGAATAGGAGACTGAGCTTGTCGATGTAGTCTCGGACCCTAGCTATCACTTTGGAGCCCGCGACAGCCATGCCTGCGGCGAAAGCTCCCACGATGGGCGACAGGCCTATCAACGCCGCTGTTGTGGCGCTGCCGAAACACACCGCTGTTGATATCACTTCGACCGTTCCTCTTGAACGCCATCTTTCAGCGACCCCCACCGCTCGAGGAGCTATAGTCAGAATGACGGCCAGCAGAAGAAGCCAGAAGGCGATTGTCCGGATGAGGATCCACACGATGTCGAAGAGGAGGGGCGCCATACCTGAGGTCACAATGGACATCACAACCGCCAACACTACTAACCCTAGAACATCGTCGATAATCGCTGCATTGATCATGACGCCTCCCTCAACCGAGTCAAGCCTATTCACATTCTCCAGCGTTCTCAGAGTAATCGCGATGCTCGTGGCTGTAAGAGCCGCGGCTACAAGGAGACCGACATTCCATGAGAACCCTAACCATTCCATGACGTAAATGCCCAGCAGGAAGGGGACGATGACACCGGATACGCCCACGACGGATGACTTGGCGCCTACCGCCCTGAACTGCCCGAAGCTGACCTCTAGCCCAGCGATGAAGAGGAGGAGGATCGCACCTATCTCGGCGAAGACGAGCACATACTCATTCAGCTCGATAAGGGGCTCACCCAGTACCTTGAAGCTGCCGAGGGCATAGGGGCCGAGAATCATGCCCGCAAACAGCTCACCCAACACCTCAGGTAGCTTGGCTCTCCTGAATACACCACTGAGGATCGTGGCGGCGAAGATCAGAAAGCTGATGCTGACGATCGCTTTGTACATGGGATCGAGTTTCTC
>CAYSNV010000052.1:0-6814 GCA_964432545.1 uncultured Candidatus Bathyarchaeia archaeon
CTTCCGACCACGTAGGCGGCTTTGACGTCGGCCGGGTACCCGCCCTCGACACCCTTCAGGATGAGGTCGGGCCAGAGGTTGCGGGGGGCGCTCAGCTTCAGGGGATTGTCGCCGGTGGGCAAGGCTACCTCTGCGTGGGTGGGTCCGGGGCCTATTCCTGCGCCTGCGGGGTTTCCCCCGGGGATTCCGATGTTGCCGGTGAGGGAGGCGAGGGCTGCGGTCGCTCGCGTGAACTGCTCTCCGTAGGCGGTTCTCTGCGGGCCCCAGCCGGGGATGAGGGCGGCGGGTTTCTTTGCGGCGTAGGTGCGGGCGAGCTCCTCGATAGTGGAGACGGGGATGCCGGTTATCGGGGAGGCCCACTGCGGCGTCTTGGCGACCCCATCTTCGGCGCCTGTGATGTAGGCGGCGTACTGCGGGAAGCCGTCGACGTACCGCTCTACGAAGTCTTCGTCGTAGAGTTGTCCGCGGATGATCACGTGAGCCATGGTGGAGGCGAGCGCGACGTCTGTCCCCGGCTTTATCGGTATCCACTGATGGGCGAACTCGGCGGTGGGGGTGCGGCGGGGGTCGATGCAGACCAAGGTGCTGCCGGCTTCTTTGGCGGCGTGGAGGTAAGTGCGCGTGTTAGATCCGAAGAATGTTTCGAGGGGGTTCCACCCCCACATGATGATGGTCTTGGCGTTGGGGAGGTCTTCTCGGGCGTGGTCGGTGCGGTCTGTGCCGTACGTGTAGAGGGAGGCGATCTTGGCGGCCTCGTAGCTGTAGCTCCCGTAGAGTTCGATGCATCCTCCCAGCATGTTGAGGAATCGGCTGGTGAGCCTGGCGGTGTCGTGGAGGAGGGCGCTGTAGGAGCCGCTTCCCCCCATGTGGAGGAAGGCCTGGTTGCCATACTCCTCTTTAACGTATTCCAGTTTCGAGGATATCGTGTCCAGCGCGTCTTCCCACGAGATCTTCTTGAAATCGCCACCGCCTCTGGGGCCTCTCCTCTCAAGCGGGTGCAGCAGCCTCTGCGGGTGGCGGAGCCGCGTGGTATAGGTGAGGCCTCGGCCGCAGGCTTTCAGCCCGAGGCTCTTGACGGTCTGGTTGACGGTTGCTGCATCCTTTATGGAGGTTACTCTTCCTCTGTGGACCTCCATAAGGAGGGGGCATTTGGCGCCGCAGTCGTGGGCGCAGCTGGTAGGGATGATCAAAGCTCCTCGTCCTGTCTTGTCGCATTTGGTGAGAATATAGGTCTACGTGTGAGGGCTCGATTCCTGGGAGAGGGAGCGGAGGGGCCTATTTCCTCAGCTGTTTGAGGATCTCTTTGGCCCTGTCGAGCCTGACGTTACCTTCCTTGATCATGAGGGCGGCGACCTCGTCGATCTCTGAACCTTTCGCCTCGGCCATGATGGCGATGTTGCGGGCGTGGAGCCTCATGTGGCCTCTCTGGATGCCTTCGGTGGCGAGGGCGCGGAGAGCGGCGAGGTTCTGGGCGAGGCCGACGGCAGCCATGACTTCGGCGAGTTCCCGGGCTGAGGTGACGCCGAGGATCTTGCGGGAGAGCTTGGCGACGGGGAGGGTTGAGGTGGCGCCTCCGACCAGGCCGACGGAGATGGGGAGTTCTACGGTTCCGGCGAGGTTGCCTTCGGCCGTCTTCTCCCAGGTTGTGAGGGGTCTGTAGCGTCCGGTGAGGGCGGCGTAGGCGTGGGCTCCTGCTTCGAGGGCGCGGGTGTCGTTGCCGGTGGCGAGGGCGACGGCGATGATGCCGTTCATGACGCCTTTGTTGTGGGTTGCGCACCGGAATATGTCGGCTGCCGCGAACTGGTAGGCGAGGATGATCCGGTCCACGACCTCCTCCCCTCCGATCACTTCCTTGTCGATGACGGCTCGGGCGCGGGCGAGGCGTTCGACCGCGAGGTTGGAGATGATGCGGAGGATGGCGTGGCCGTGGGTGACGTCTTCGATGAGGGGGGCGATCGCCTCGGACATGGTGTTGACGACGTTGGCGCCCATGGCGTCTTTGCAGTTGACGTGGAGCTCGACGATGAGGAAGGGGGCTGCGGCAGCTTCCACGATCTTGACGGTGATGTCTTTGACGCCGCCGCCGAGGGAGACGAGGATGGGGTCACACTTGTTCGCCTCGGCGATGATCCAGTTCTTGTTCCTGAGGGTGTCGAACCGCGCCCGATGAGGGTCATTGACGTCGATCACCTGGATCTGCCCGATCATGACCGGCTCGGTGCTCTCAGCGTAGAATCCGCCGCTGTCCCGGGCCATCTTGGCTGCGTTGCTTGCAGCGGCGACGACAGACGGCTCTTCCAGCACCATCGGGATGAGGTACTCCTTCTCATTGATGACGAAGTTGAGGGCGACGCCGAGGGGGAGGGGGATGGCTCCGATGACGTTCTCGATCATGCGGTCAGCGGTCTCAAGGGGGATGTTGCCGGTGTTCTCAAGAAGCTGCACCTCCTCCGGCGTAAGGTTAGCGAGCTCGCTGATGACGCGAACCCTCTCCTTGAACGGCATCTTGTAGAAGTTCGCCACGCGGGAGGTCTTCACCGTGTCGGTCACTCCGTGGCTAGGAGAGTCGTATCCTCTTCTCCAGGTAATCGCGTACGTAGATTCCCCGTTGCGTGAGCCACGTGTAGGTGTCGCCGAGGATCACCAGCGGCGCCTTCTTGAGGCTTGGGGGTGTGGGTGAGGATGTGAGGAACATCGTGACTCTCAGCTCCTCAATCACTTCGTTCAGTTTCCTTTTCACCAAGTCTGCGTTCTTTGTGGCCGGGGAGAGGAAGGGGAGTGCCATGCCGGCGAGGTCAGCTCCCAGCGCGAGCGACTTGGCGATGTCGATGCCTGAGCGGACCCCGCCTGAGGCGATTACCTTCATGTCGGTCGTGGCGAGGGTTTCGATGAGGCTGACGGTGGTGGGGATGCCCCAGTTCCAGAAGAGCTTTCCGAGGTTGGCGCGCCGGGTGTCTTTGCGCTTTTCCGCGCGGTAGTGTTCGACTCCGGCCCAGGTAGTTCCGCCGACGCCTGCGACGTCGACGTATTTCACACCTGCTTTGCTCAGTTTGACGGCGATCTCCTTGGAGATGCCTGCCCCTGTCTCTTTGACGATGAGGGGCACCTGTATCTTGGAGGTGAGGTCTGCGATCTTGTCGAGGATGCCTTTGAACCGCGTCTCCCCTTCCGGCTGGATTGCCTCCTGAAGGGGGTTCAGGTGGATGGTCAGCGCGTTGGCCTGCATCATCTCGATCGCTTTGTGGACGGCGGTGTCGGCGTCGTCATCCAGCAGCTGAGAGCACCCGATGTTGGCGAGGATGGGGACGGAGGGGGCTCTCTCCCGCACAACGCGGAACGTCTTCTCCAGTCGGGGGTTTTTGAGGGCGGCGCGTTGGCTGCCGACCCCGATGGCGACGCCGATCTCCTCTGCTGCTTCAGCGAGGTTTCTGTTGATCCTCTCGGCTTGCGCAGTTCCCCCCGTCATAGATTCGATAAGAAGGGGTGCCGAGAGGGTGTGATCGAGGAACTTTATCGAGGTGGTGACCTCATCGAGGTTGATCTCGGGAAGGCTCATGTGGATGAACTTGACGTCATCGAGGCCGGGGCTGATGGTGGAGCTTACGTTCTTCTCAAGGCTTAGCCTGATGTGCTCTCCTTTACGCTCTTCTAGACCTGTAGGCATTTCTCGTTTCTCCATGGCCTTGTTGATGCTGATACTTCGATTAACCGGTAGACCTGTGGCGGCTCGCGGGTGGAGGTGGACTTCGCTTTCCGACTCCTCTCGGTTTAGAGGATGGTGATGGTTTTGTTGGTGGCGTCGACCTCCAGCTTTGCGTCTGGGGGGATCTTGTCGATGTCCACCTTGTCCAGGCAGGGGATCTCTGAGATGATGCAGCCGACGGCGACGATCGTCTCGCACTCCTTGTTGATGATGGCGGCGGGGTGCTTCCCGTTCTTTTTGAGGCGGTAGAGGGTGTAGGAGCCGACGGTGGATCCTTTGCCGGTGGGGAAGATCAGTATCTTGCCGGCGACACTTTTCCCCTCGAGTTCATGCCCCTTTTCGGAGACGACGCCGGTGTCGGGGTCGACGCCGCCGTAGAAGCTGATGCCTTGGCTTGTCTTCAACGCCTCGCCGACAGCTTTTCCTCTGCTGATCATTCTGCCTTCCAGTCTCATCGTAACGCCTCCGCGATACAGTCTTCAAGCGACTCAAGCCTGGTCTGGAACTTGTTCTTGGCGCGCGCGTAGAAGCAGCCTTTCGCCGAGTCGGTGCAAAGGGTCTTGAACCGCCCTTTGATCGGGGCGACAACGCAGCAGGTGTCGCAGGCGAACTTGACGCCCGCGTCTTCGATGGTCTTGGTGTACCCCGTCTGGTCGGCGATCCTCTTGGTCGGCCGGGCGGTGGTGATCCAGACCTCCTTCTTCACCTTCTTCCCCTTGAGGAGCTCAGCGATCTTGCCGATCTCTTTGATGGAGCAGTGAGGGCATCCGATGCTGACAAAGTCGACGTCAGCCGCTTCGTCAGTGAGCTCTTTGATCGCCTTCTCGACGTCCTCGTCGGTGACGTCTACTGCTTGAGAGGGGGTGGGGGTCTGTTGCGCCTCAGGGGTGATGCCCTTCATGTGGAACAGCGCGGTGCCCCCGTAGGTGGCGATGCTGGCGCAGAGGGCTTTGAGCTCCTCCACCGAGGCCTTCTCAACCCCGGTGATGAGAGGGATCTTGCTCTTGATCTTGTCGCCGATGACTTTTCCCAGCGCGGAGAAGGTGTGCGTCCCCTCCAGCGCGGCTTGCACCTTGACGTGGACTTCCGCCTCTCTGTTCTGGTCGAGGTGAAGCCCATACTCGGGGGTCTTTCCGGTGAGGGCCGCGGCGAGCGCGCTGGGGCCGCCTTCCCGGTTTGTCCGGGCGGCCAGAACGGAGTTGGCGTAGCAGACGGCGCTGGACTCTGACCAGGCGATGTGTTCCCCGTAGTGGGGGACGTTCCCAATCAGGTAGGGGGTGCAGGTGCATGTGGCGATCACACCCATCTTCGTGAAGGCGTCGATCACCCGGCCCTGGTTCTTGGCGAACTCGGGGTCGATGCCGAGCGTCTGCCAGTTCTCGAGATCCATGCCTGCGGGGTTGAGGGTGGTGAGGACTTTGACGCGGCCGTCCTTTGCCATGTCATCGAGGAATTCGAGGCCTGCTTCGCCGAGGTTGTCGTAGCTGACCCCGGCGATCTGGACGGATGCGACATCTACCATGCGTTTGGCGCCGTAGATCTCTCCCAGCGCTTGGAGGATCTCCATGCTCTTTCTGACGGCGTTGCCGTGCTTCCCTCGGAGCATCTCCTTCTCGTCAGCGGTTAGCTCCATCTCCTCTTTCCTCACTGCAAATACTTCTTGACGTCGACGGTGGGGAACTTGGCTTTGTCAAAGCTTTTACCTTTTCCCACAACCAGTGGCTTGGTGAGGTCGAATCCGACCTTGGTGGTGAGGTGGGTTTCCGGCTCTGAGCTGGGGTCGAGGCTGCTTCCCCGCTCCTTCTGCCTGACGACGAGGTCTCTGTCGGCTTGGAAGCGTGTGGCCATGGCCCACTCGACCTCAAGCGGGTTGTAGATGTCGATGTCCTTGTCGACGATGAAGGCGTGCTTGCAGCTGGTGTGGCCTTCGAAGGCGCCTTTGATCGCGGTTACCGCGTCATCTTCTTCCTGCTTGTCGATCTGGACCACGGCGTGGAGCCACGAGCAGCCGCCAGGGCTGACGTTGACGTCAAGGCATTTGACGCCGAGGTCGTTGACTTTCTTGAAGATGGTGGGCTCGCGGGGCATGCCCATGAGGAGCTTGTGTTCGAGCGCGCCGGGGAGCAGGGCTTGCCATATCGCGTCTTTGCGGTGGGTGATGGCCTTGACCTCAAGGACCGGCTCCTGCCTTACGACGTCGTAGGTCTCGGTGAGGTCGACGAAGGGGCCTTCGCTGTGCCGCTCTTTCGCGTAGACTCTTCCCTCGAGGACGAACTCGCTCTCGGCCGGGATCAGCAGGTCGACGCTTTTCGCCTTCACGACTTTCAACTCTTCGAGGGCGTTGGCAATCTCCAGCTCGTCGAACCCGATGTCGACGGATGTTGCCGCCGCGATGAGCACGTTGGGGGAGGCGCCGACGCAGAAGGCGACTTCGAGTTCTCCGTTCTTCTCGAGAAACTTGTCGAAGTGCCTTCCTTTGACGACTCGGACACTCATCCTGTCCTTGGCGAACCGCATCGCCCGGTGGTAGTCCATGTTCTGGCCGTAGTCGGGGTCCCGCGTGATGACGACGGCGGAGCTGATGTAGTTGCCGCCGTCCAGGTCGCAGTGGTAGAGGATTGGCAGGGTGTCGAGGTCAACCGCGGCCTCGACAACTTCTTGGCAGGGGGCGGTGGCGGTGACCTCAGGCTTTTTCCGCTTTTCGATCGCTTTGATCATGAGGGGAATGAGGCTGCTGGGTGTGGTGCCGAAGTAGGATGCGATCGCTTCTTTCGAGCAGAACAGGTTACCGGCGACTCGGAACGGTGACTCCTTCACCTTCTCGAACAGGACGGGGCGGGGTTCCACAGCTTTGAGGAACCCAGAGATCTCCAGTCTCGTTGAGACCTCCTTGGTGACTTTTAGCAGCCTTCCTTCATTCTCAACCTTTCTAAGATACTCTCTCAATCCCATCTACTCGCTCTCCCTCCTTCACGGCTATTGAACGCCGATTTGGGTCTTCCAGGCGATATATCCCTTGCCGGTGATGGCTTGGGCGACTCTCTCCTGGACCTCTCGGCTGGGGGTGAGCGCGATCATGAGGCCACCGCGTCCGGTGCCGGTGAGCTTGGC
>CAYSNV010000053.1:0-6793 GCA_964432545.1 uncultured Candidatus Bathyarchaeia archaeon
CGGAACATCCTGTATGCGAGGATACGTCTTGAAGCCGAGAATCCTCTCTGCTTGAGGGTTGATGGGATACGCCTCGCCTTCGAAATCTGATTCCACGAAGTTCTTGAAGATGACGTGGCCGAACTTCCGTGGCTCTCTTGATGCCCCGATGACAGCGACGGATGCAGGTTTGAAGAAAGCGGTGAGACTCAACTCTATGGGCCTCCTCCCGGCTGCCGTAGGATGATGCGCGTGTCGACCGCGCATATGCCGTCCGGGTACGCGAGGACAGGGTTCAGGTCTAACTGGTCTATTGATTCATGCGCCATCATCAAGTCGGACACCTGAGTCAGAGCACCTGCGATCGACTCCGCGTCTGCCGGCGGGCTACCCCGCGCCCCTCTGAGCACCTTCGACCCTTTCAACTCGCCCATCATGCGCAAAGCATCATTCCTGTCGATCGGTGCAACGCGGAACGTTACATCGTTGTACACCTCGGCGAATATGCCTCCCATTCCCAGCATGACCGCGGGGCCGAACTGGTGATCCCTTATCCCACCCATGATTATCTCGATGGACGGCGGCATCATCCTCTCAAGCATGACCCCGACAATCTCCGCAGAGGGCACCCTTCTCTTGATCTCTACGAGAAGCTGATCATACGCAGCCACCAGTTCCTTCTCATCCCTGATGTTGAGGACGACACCCCCGACATCAGTCTTGTGAATGATCTGCGGGGAGACGATTTTCAAAACCGCGGGAAAGCCGATTTCTTGTGCTCCGCCTTTGACCTCCTCACGAGTCTTGATGATAAGAGATTTGGGGGTAGGAATGTGGTGGAGAGAGCATATCCGTTTTGCCTCAGGCTCAAGCAGCGAGAGGCGCCCCTGCTGCAAGGCTTTAGCCATTAGCTCTTCACATTCATTCAATTTCCTCTCTCATCCCCTGGTCACAGCCTAACGGTCACGCCTAACCTGTAACCTTGCGTACAACTCTCTTGTAAATCTGACTCATGCGCACACGCCATATACACTTCTGGTGGGGGCTTACAGAAAGTAATATAGGCAGGCGACCTAAGAGTAGTTGCGGCGTCACCCAATGGGTAAGGTTACGATCTCTCTGATTAAAGCCGACGTGGGCTCCACCCCGGGGCATCACGTCGCACATCCGAAGCAAATAGAATGCGCGCATGATAAACTGGCGAAGGCGAGAGATGAAGGTCTCATAGTGGATTTCCACGTCTTCAACTGCGGAGATGACATTGAGCTTCTGATGACGCATGAAAAGGGCGAGAACAACTCAGCAGTACACAAGTTGGCGTGGGACACCTTCCAGGAAGTGACGGAGAAAGTCTCCAAGCCCCTGAAACTCTACGGCGCAGGCCAAGACCTCCTCGCCGAGGCGTTCTCCGGCAACGTCAAGGGCCTCGGGCCAGGATCTGCCGAGCTGGAGATAGAGGAGAGACCCTCCGAGCCCATCATCGTCTTCGCTGCCGACAAGACAGAACCCGGGGCCTTTAATCTGCCTCTGTTCAAGATGTTTGCGGACCCCATGTCGTGCGCCGGCCTTGTGATCGACCCCTCCATGCATGCGGGATTCACCTTCAGAATCCTTGACGTCGTTGAAAACAAGTGGGTGGATTTGAAGTGTCCCGAAGAGATGTACGATCTTCTATCCCTCATAGGCACCACCGGCAGGTACGTCGTGGATAAGATCTTCAGATCTGCCGACATGCTACCGGCAGCTGCTTCCAGCACAAGCCGCCTGAGCCTCATCGCAGGGAAATATGTGGGAAAGGACGACCCCTGTATGATTGTGAGATGCCAGCACGGCCTCCCCGCCGTCGGAGAGGCCCTCGTCCCCTTCGGCTTCCCTCACCTTGTGGCCGGGTTCATGAGAGGCTCCCATATAGGTCCGCTGATGCCGGTAAGCATGCGCGACGCAAAATGCACACTGTTTGATGGGCCCCCCAGGGTGGTAGCTCTCGGATTCAACCTAGCCAACGGACGGATCGTCGGCCTTAACGGCTCAAACCCCGCAGACCTTTTCGACGACCGAGCCTTCGACAAGGCGAGAGAGGTCGCGAACGAGATGACGCACTATATCAGGCTGCACGGGGAATTCATGCCAGCGCGCCTCGGACCTGAAGAGATCGAATACACCGCACTTCCCCAGATCCTAGACAAGCTGAAGCCGCGATTCAAGAAGGTAAGTTAAGCCTCACCAAGGACCGCATTACCGAAGGCGCCGCGGGGCAGGCGTGTCACCTGCATGCGTAGATCGAGGAACCTCCCAAGTATGGGAAACGGGCTTCACCTGTTCAGGAAGGTGGATGCGGAGACTTTCGATCTGATAGTAGCATTCAGGGGTTGGCCCGATGCCAAGAGGATCGCCACGTACGCCGCGGAATACCTGAGAGACAAAGTCAACGCGGAGAGAATAGGAGAAATAGATGCAGCGCCCTTCTCCGATTTCGCCATTCAGCGACCCTCGGTCAGGATCGAGAAAGGTCTGATAATGGACTACGATCTTCCTAGGAATGAATTGTACGCGGCCAAGAGCAAAGCCGCTGGTCCCGATCTTCTTATCCTTATAGGTGCAGAGCCGAACACGAATTGGCGACGGTACATGGAGGTCTTATTCCGCGCTTTGGACTTTTCGAAGGCGCATCGAGTATGCCTGCTGGGGGGATTGATCGACCGCATCCCCCACACCGTTGAACCCCTGATCTCGGGAGTGGCCACGACCCCGAGACTCGTTGAAGAAATGAAGCTCCACGGGATTGAGCCCACCGACTACGCAGGTTCCAGCGGCATCCACAGCCTAATCATAAGCGAGAGTGGAAAGAGAGGTATCCCGACGATAAGCCTTTGGGGTCATACCCCAGAATACATCAGAGACGCTGACGCAAGAACCGCCCATCAACTCCTCTCCAAGGTCAAATCGATCCTAGGCATAGACGTCGATTTGGAAGACCTTCAGAAAGAAGGGAGTCTGCTCCGAAAGGAGCTGGACGCTTTGATGAAGGAAAACCAGACCTTCTCAGAGCTTGTCCACGAGCTTGAGATGGAGTATAAGATAAGCAGGAGAAAGCCCGGCTACATCACGTAACAGAAACCCTCACATGGTACGCGCGTTTGAGACGCTTCCGCAGAGCGTTCCCCTGACGAGGGCTCCCACCACCTAGAAGGCACTAGGCACTCTCACGTACCTTCCCACAATCGGAATGCGCACTCCACACCTAGGACACCTATTGCCTGGCGAAACCAGATACCCCACCACGTCAAACCCGAAGCGCTTGATCAGAAGCTTAGCACAGTTGTGGCAATAGGTATCCTCCAGACGGTGACCGAGAATGTTGCCGACGTAGACGTAGTTCAACCCCTCCTCCTTCCCGATTCTCCACGCATCCTCCAGCGTCTTTGCCGGTGTTCGGGTTGGGTGGAGACCGGTCTCGCGAGCCTTGTACGCGGGGTGGTATTGAGTGACGTGCCACGGAGTGGCTTCCCCCACTTCCCGCCTGATCCTGCCGGCGATTCCGCGAAGGCATTCCTCATCATCGTTCACACCGGGGATGACCAAGGTCGTAGTCTCAACGTGAACCCCGAGCATGTGCGCGTCTCCAATGTTCCTCCACACTTTCTCTACGTCTGCGCCACAATACTTCCTGACAGCGTCGCTGTCTCCTTTGATGTCGAAGTTCGCAGCGTCCAGCCCATGCTCCGCCAGCAGCTTCAGAGCCTCTGAAGTCATGTAGCCGTTCGTCACGTAGGTGTTGTAGTACCCCTCCTTTTTTGCGAGATCAAACAGATCGAGAGAATACTCGAAAAGCAGTGTCGGCTCATTGAATGAGATGCTGGTTCCTTGGCATCTCTCATCTCTCATGATCTTCACGAAGCTCTGAGGGGAGAGATAGCTGCATGCGCGAGGGTTAGGGGGAACTTTGCTGATGTCACAGTTCTGGCACCAGGGGCAGGCGAAGTTGCAGCTCCAGCTGCCCGCTGTCAACGCGTAGCTTCCCGGGTAGAAGTGGAAGAAAGGTTTCTTCTCGATAGGGTTGGCGCTCAGAGTCGAGATGTCCCCGTACTCAAGGGTGTACAGTCTCCCTTCGACGTTCTCTCTCGTCCTGCAGAAGCCCATGCCACCCGGAGGGATTTCGCACAGCCTTTCACACGTGCGACATTGGACCGTTTCTGCATGTTTCTCGTACAGTAGCGCCTCTCTCACGCAGGCGTTGTCGCTTTTCATTCCCTGAACTCCCAGAGGATCCGACTCCGTCATGACTTCAGACTGACATCGAGTATGGCCGCGCATTTCCTACAGAACCTGTCCTCCTTCAGGTCTGTATCTGCCAGACTGTTGGAGAAGTACATCACACACCTGGGGTGAACGCAATGGCCTAACCCGAACACGTGGCCAAGCTCGTGAACCGCCTCCTTCCCCGCTCTCTCGAGGAAAAGGCGCTCATCCTCCTCCAACCCATAGAAGCTCTGCCTCAAGCGCGTAACAGAGATTACAGCAACACCTGCCCTAGGATCAGCCTCTCCGAACACAAAGTTCAGCGAAGGCACAAACAGATCCACGTCAGCAACTCCTAGGATCGGTTCCTCGCTTGAGCTTCCCACGCCGGATAGTGCCTTTAGGATCTGGGTGGACAGGTACTGCCCTCGCCGCTCATCCCTTACGAAGATCTCGACGGGAACGCGGTTCCCGACCTCGACATCCACGTGGAACCGTGTAGAAATAAGCGGTGCGAGATGACGTAAGACGGTCGACTCCAATCTCCCTATAGGCATAAGTGAGATCTGCATTGTTGACCTTCCAGCGCGCGCCAAAAACTAGTCAAGTGAATACCGATTCTAGCGGGAATTAAAGTATTCGATGATTCCAGGAAATGATGTTCTCCTAGGCCGTGCTCTAAACGTGACCTGCCACGCTCTACTAGGCTTAGCCAATCGAAAGCCCCGCTAGCACCGGTCTGCCACTTGATCACTTGTATCTATTGATGATCAGCTGGAACACAGTCAGCGCTACCCCGACAGAGTATAGGGGAGAAAAGGAGAGCAGGTGAAATGCAAAGATGTTCGAGATCAGGACCTCTACGAAATGAAATCCAAGGAACAGAATACACAAATAAGTCCCTCTCTCACGCTCCCGTAACAATATGTATGCAACGATCATTCCAAGAATAGCGTTCACCAACTGGTAGAGAACAGCGCCCGTCCCACTTATCTTGGTCGCTAATACCAGCGCTTCAGGATTCACTACTGCGAAAAGCAAGGCAAGAACCGAATTCAGGATAAGAATCGTTGAGAGCGCCACCTTCACCACCGTTTTCATCACAAGGATCACCGAACCCAAGTCGTACTCACCTATCTGATCACGTCAAGGCGCTCGCCACTGCCCACGACGCATGTGCTCCGAGTCCTTCCTACAACATCTCCCCTTAAGATGTTTTGACTACAACTAACGGGGTTCTGGCATAAGCAAGAGAACAGCAAACTATTTCAGCCACGGGTCTCTCTGCAGACTGGGATAGCTAGTGAAAGTGAGAATCATCGATAGACCACGCTATCAAGTAGTTGAGCCGCTTAAGCGTTTCAATCAGAAATATACCGTATTGAGTAGAACAACGTGGGATCCGCTGTTTCAGAGGTTGAAAAAGGAGTACCAGAAGACCCGTAGCATGCGAATCCGAAAAGAGAATCTAGTTGAAGACTACGCGCTTCGAGACGCCTCCTCGTATGTGGCGGATACTCTAGGGACTTTTGCGGGGTTCATGCACGGAAATGACGGGCTCTACTCTTGGAAGAGCCTGGAGGCGCCTGATGAGAGTCTTGACTCTAGGGTGAGAACTCGAAAGACCGAGGGTTTTGACTCCGCTGCCATGTCTACGAGGATAAAAGAGGTGGCCGGATTCTTCGGAGCGGACCTCGTTGGAATAGCCAAACTAAACAGGTTCTGGCTCTACTCCCAGTCATACAACAGGGTGACCGACCAGAGTGGCCCGATAAAGATGCCCAAAGGATGCGAATCTGTCATCGTGATGACTGTCGAGATGGATTATCGCACCCATGTCGGCTCAGATATGGGAGCATCCACGGCAACTGGACTGGGATATTCCAAGATGGCTTTCGTTTCCAGTCTCACAGCACAGTTCATTCGGAACCTAGGGTATGCTGCCCTTCCGTGTGGCAACGATACTGCGCTGAGTATTCCGCTTGCCGTTGACGCAGGATTAGGTGAACTAGGAAGGAATGGGTTGTTAATCACGCCCCAATTCGGGCCGAGAGTCAGACTCTGTAAAGTCATTACGGATCTTCCTTTGCAGCCTGACAGGCCGATTGATTTTGGTGTACAGGAATACTGCGAAAGATGTGGGAAATGCTCTGAGAACTGCCCCGCTCACGCAATCAGTAATGAGAAGACAGCCAGCGTGATAAACGCCTCCGGTAGCTCAGGAGTATTAAAGTGGCCGGTGAACGGAGAGGAATGCTTCCGGTTCTGGTGCAAGAAGGGGATAGACTGCAGCATCTGCATTAGAGTTTGTCCCCTCAATGCGAGACGGCGCTGCTAGCGCGCGAAGTCTAGAGGACCGTCATTCACTTCTTCAGCCTTCTCTGGACAGCCTCGCTCTCGAGCTCCCTGATGGCGTCGGAGGCGACCCAGCGGGCGGCCTTCGATTCGATTCGCTGAATCTCCTTAGCGGCCTTTACGGCGGCTCTGTTCAGGTTCGGATTCCTCTTGCCGATGTTCCTCAGCGCCCAGTTGACGGCTTTCTTGACGGAGTTTCGTTCATCCGTGGCTCCGCGCT
>CAYSNV010000054.1:0-6726 GCA_964432545.1 uncultured Candidatus Bathyarchaeia archaeon
GCTGCCGGCCTCTCTCTCCGCGATCATCTTCTCCACCGTCGTAATGTCGGCCTTGGACTCGACCTTGGGAGCCATTACGCAATCTAGGCCCGGAGATACGGCTGCGTCGAGGTCACCCTCAAAGAGCCCCGTGGCAAGGGAGTTAACTCTCACAACGACCGTCGCGCCGCCTGCCTTCACGGTCTCCAAGGAGTCTTTCACGAAGATTCTCGCAGTCTCCTTGTCTTGCATGGGAACTGCATCTTCCAGATCTAGAATGACCGCGTCTGAAGGCAGCGCCGCTGCCTTCGTTATCATCCTCATGCTGTTTCCAGGGACAAAGAGCATTGATCTCAGCAGTCTCATTCAACCCTCTCCCGACTATCGCTTGAGGGCCCTCTTTACGGCGACGGCGATCTCCTCTGGCTTGTCCACAACGGTAGCACCAGCTTCTCTAAGCGCCATTATCTTGCTCTCTGCGGTCCCCCTTCTCCCCTCGATGATCGCGCTGGCGTGTGAGAAGCGCATACCTTCCTTGGCCGCTGTGCCTGCGATGTAGGCTACTACCGGCTTCTTGAAGCCACCCTTTCTGATAACCTCAGCCGCCTCCTCCTCAGAGACAGTTCCTATCTCCCCAAAGATCATGACGGCTTCAGTCTGGGCATCCTCCTGAAAAAGAGGAAGCAGTTCAGCGAACGACGATCCTACCACGGGTTCCGAACCGACATGTATGGCGGTACTCTCCCCGAGACCCGCTTGCGTGATCGCCCAGCATACAGTAGTTGTCTGTCCACCGCTTCTTGACAAAACGCCGACGGGCCCAGGCTTGAAGACCTCTCTGGACAGCTCATCTGTTCCGCCGATCCAGCCGGCGACCGACTTTCCTGGGCTAATGACCCCCAGCGACCCCGGGCCGACGATCCTCACTCCGAACCGTTTCGCATACGCGATCATCTCGAGAGTGTCATGCAAGGGGACACGTTCGACTGGCATGATCACAGTCTCGACCCCTGCGTCGACGGCTTCGAGGACCGAGTCTTTCACGAGAGGGCCGGGTACAAAGGTGACCGAGACATCGAAGGGTCCATGCTTCTTGAGCGCCTCCCTCACGGTGTCGTAGACGGGGACGCCCCAGACGTTTGCCCCGCCGCGGAGCGGTGTCACACCCGCCACCACCCTGGTCCCGTAGTCTTTCATGAATCTTGTTCTAGCTGTCCCTTCTCTTCCCGTGATGCCCTGTATGAGCACGGTGGTGTTCTCGTCCAGAAGTATGGCCAATTCGCGCCACCCTCTTTGTTAATGTTCTCTCAGCGGCAGAAAGATCTTAATCGCCTTTTGTCCCCGGAAGGTGCATTCATACTCGCAGGAGAGGCACTCTGTGCACAGCCCTCTCTTGGCGTCCTCAGGGGGGATCGCAAGGAGAGGTTTGCCTTGGTGAATCCTCAGTATCCCGCGAGTGTTGTAGATGCTGCAGGCTTTCACGCATGCGTAGCTTTTGCATCTGGCGCATTTGTTGTGGTCGAAGGTGACTTTGCCCGTCTTGGATTCGAACTCATACATTCGTATCGCCCTTCCTCTCCATCCTGTACTTCTCGACAAGCTGCCTCATCCGTTCTGCTAGGTCGTCTATTCTGTAGACGTAGTCTCTGCCATACACCTCGAGCCGTATCGGGAGATCCGACAGCCCCTCGTTCAATATCTCCACCGCCTCCTTCTCCTTGTTCCCTGCAATCAAGATCAGGACGGGGAAACCCGGCCTGTTGACAAGATCTTCTCTGAAGGCTTTGACGAGGCCATGAGCGTGGTGCCACTGCTCTTGGCTCGCTATGACCGCCCCGGAGAGGAAGTATCCCTCTATCCCGGGCTGGGAGAGGATCAGTTTCGCAATCCGGTAGACCTTTGCCGCCGTTGGGTTTCCGCTGGTGTCGGCGTAGTTAGCGATCTTCAACCCGTTTCTCGCCAGCGCGTCGGCTCCCAGCATGGCGCCGCCTCCCCCGATACCGTGGAATCCCACGTATCCCGGCTCCTTTATCTCTGGGACCATCTGCATGAAGTAGGCGGTCCCCCGGTAGTCGCCTTCCTCGATCCCCCAAGCGATGCGGTCTAAGGCCGTGGGCGGTCTTGCGCTTTCCCTGGGGATTTCAATGCCCAGTTCGTGATGTCGAAAGACCGCGGAATCATCGATCATGATTCGGCAGTCGCAGGCGACGATGTCGCCTTCCTTGGTGAGGGCGAGAGGGTTCACCTCTGCGACGCGGGCCTCGTAGCGCCTGAAGGCGTTGTACAGGTTGCAGAGAGTTGTCCCGAGTTGTTGAAGGTAGGTGTTGGGAACTCCTAGCTGGAGGATGAGATCATAGGCGTCGTATATCCTCACACCACTTAGCACGTCGATTGTCACTGACGATATCTTCTCTGGCGAGGTCTCGGCGACGGTCTCTATATCTACCCCTCCTTCTGTGCTGAACATGAGTACAGGGCCTTTTGCCCGGTGCGAATCGTTGACTATGATTCCGGCGTAGAACTCCTTGTCGATCTCTAGTCTCTCTTCGACGAGGACTTCATCCACCGTGAACTCCCTGATCTTGGCGCCCAGTAATGTTGCTGCTGCCCCCTCGGCTTCGATAGGAGTCTCGGCGAACCTTATGCCTCCTGCTTTGAACCTCTTGCCCGACGGGATCTGGGATTTCACCACTGTTGGGCCGCCGATCTCCTTGCTGATCGCGCTGGCTTGTTGAGGCGTGCGCGCAACGCCTCCTCTGGGTATCCCGACCCCTGAGCTCTCAAGTATCCGCTTCCCTCTATGCTCCAGAAGTCTGACCAATAGTCCATGCCTCGTTTGGAGCTGCTGCTAGCCTCCGGCGACCAGGGGGATGACGTCCACTCTGTCTCCGTCTGTGAGCGGGGTATCTAGCTTCTGTAAGAAATCGATGTCTTTACTGTTGACGAGTACCAGAACGTAGAGCTCTTCTGTCCCCTCTTTGAGGATTGCCTTTCTCAGATCCGGGCCGTACGTGTCTGTGATTTTCTCGATAAGGCCTCTCACCGTCGGTGTCTCCAGTGCAATAGTGATGGTTTTCTCTTGCACGATGTCGAAAATGTGTCCCATCAGGTTCACGGTTACCGTTGTCGTCGTTCCTTGTCCTGCAGAGGGGGTTCGCGCCAATGCCGGTTTAGCTCCACAGGTCTTTGATGAGGGAGCCCAGTCCCAGCTCCTCCAGCTTCTCCTTAGAGGGCTTCCCGTCTCTCCACGACCGCAGCTCGTAATACTTCGTAAGCATCTGTTTGAGAGGGGGGACCATTCCTGCGGCGGCTCCTTCCGTGAGGGGTATCAGAAGACGTTTGGGGAGAGTGTCGTCTTTCTCAGTGACTCCCATCTTCAGATTGAACGCACGTTTCATGGTCCAGATCCTCTCCCCACATTTCAGCAATCCCCAGTGATCCTCGCTCCGCCCGGTGACCGCTCTGAACGCTTCCGCGACGAGGGTGAAGGGTATCACTCCGCCAATCGTGAATGCGCAGTGACCCATTGAGGTGAAGGCGGCGTGGAAGTCCTGATGGAACTTCGTTGCCTCAACCATACGTTCCCAGTCGCCGGGCTTTGGCTTCTCCGTGTAGCCGTACTCGGGTTGCAGGTATCCCCATTCGAGGAATGCGGGGATGCCTTGGTGATGGCAGGCTCCCCGGTTCGAGGTCGCGTATGCGAGGGCCATCGTCCACCATCGTCGAGGCTCATGCATCGGGAGCTCTAGCCCCTTAACATGCAGGGCGAACTCTTCTGAACCTTTGCCGACCTTTTCCGATGCGCGTTTCACCCCTTCGCCTAAGACTGCCCCAAATCCTTTCTTTAACCCGATCGACTCGACTAAGTCTAGGATCGCGCCGCTGTTTCCCCAGCTCAAATCGAGGCCATCGCACGTCTTCTTGTCGACAATCCCTTTCTCGTAACACTCCATGGCAAAAGCGATGGCTGAGCCTGTTGACATTGTGTCTAGCCCAAGCCTGTTGCACATGCGATTCGCCTTCACGATAGAGGTGAGGTCGCTGTTCATGCACATCGAGCCGAGGGCCGCCACCGTCTCGTATTCTGGGCCGTGCTCGATCGGCTGGTCCTTGCCTAGTTGCACAAATCTCCAGCACGTGATGACGGTGCACAATGTGCACATGCCGGGTCTGGCGAGAATGGTCTTGGTTATCGTGGTTCCAGTTATCTTGGAAGCGTCCGGGAATACCCCCTTCGTCCAGTTCTTGATCGGTAGCCCTCCCTGTTTTTCAAGTCCTTCAACTCCTCTCGCCGTGCCGTCTTTCGAGAGGGATTCCACTCTCCCCACTGTGTATGCGGGCGCCTGTGGAGGCTTCACCGCTTCACGGGCCCGGTTGGCGAGCTCCTTCACCTTGTCTTCATCGGCAAGTGGAATCTTGATTCTTCCTCTCACCGCGACCGCCTTGAGGTTCTTGGAGCCCATGACCGCGCCGGGGCCTGCCCGCCCACAGACCCTCTCCTCGTCCGTGACTATGGAGGCCAACCTGACCGTCCTCTCTCCGGCTGGTCCTATGGAGGCGACTCTTGTCATCTTGTCTCCGAGATCAGCTTTGATCGTTTCAGCCGTCTCTACAGTGTCTTTGCCCCAAAGGTGGTCCGCCTTCTTTATCTCAGCGCTGCCTTCGTAGACGTGGAGGTACACGGGGCTGAGAGCCTTTCCCGTGAAGAGTATGCCGTCGAACCCTGCATGCTTCATCTCAGCCCCGAAGAAGCCGCTCGCGCTCGACTCCCCCCATATGCCGGTCAGGGGAGAGCGGAAGCAGACCGTCCACTTTGTCCCTCCAGGGAAAGTTGACCCCACCATAGGACCCGCAATAAAGAATAGCCCGTTATCAGGAGAGAGGGGCTCCACATTTTTTAAGAGCATGTCGTAGAGGATCCGAGCGGCGTATCCGGCGCCTCCGAGGAATTTTTCCGCGTACTCGATGTTGAGATCATCCACCGAGGTTTTACCTGTCGACAGGTTTACTCTCAGTATCTTCCCCACATATCCGTACAATTTTTTGGCCATGGCCTAGTTCCTCGATTCTACTCTTCGAGCATATCTCGATTCGCCTATGATCTGGTTGTTGAGGCCTATTTGAGATTCCTCACATCGCTATAAGGGAGTGTTGCGATAAAATGCGGCAGTTGCGCGGTGGTTAATGTCCTAGTCCAGCGCGTCCTTTCTAATGTGCCTAGTAACGTGTCATCAGATTTCTTGGGAGGCTTTCGCTGCTTCTATAGCTTTTTCGTAGGCGCCTCCGGGTTTAAGGGGTGGTGAGAAGAAGCAGATGAGCTTTAAGGTCTCGACTCCCGTGTTCCTTATTTCATGGGTGACACCTGCCGGGGAGACTAGAACCATATCTGGCTGTATGGGTGTTCTCTTTTCACCCTCTAACATCTCTCCTCTCCCTGTTGCGACGTACATGATCTCATCTTGGTTATGGGTGTGGATTCCGGTCGTGGAATGAGGTGTGATGGTGGAGGTGAGAAGTGTGAGTTCTTTGGTTCCTGTGACCTCAGGGGAGAGGATGACTTTGAGCTCCCTCTCGTTTGGGGGCGAAACCATGGCACCAAGTGTTTCCCAGACCTTGTAGATAGGCATTTTTCACCATTCCCATAGATTATGAGGGGAGTTACCTTAATTAATGTATCTTCTAGCTCTCATCTTTTAGGTGAACTAAAATATTGTCATACTCATAAAATAGAATTCTACAATTGTCTCCCATTCTAACCTAAATAATAAATCGGTTAAAACAACGACCGCGCCTCGTAATATTGTATCATAAAAAGACCATGAGAAATTATCGAACGAGCTAGCGCGTGCCATGACATATACAGGCTTAACCATAATAATAGCTAATACATCTGGTTGCTCTTCAAGACTTTACGTGTAAGCTGTAGGTGTTAAGATTTATGGGATTGTTTTCAATCTTCGATTATTGCGACTGCCCTGCACCAGCCTGCGCCGCACCTCTCTAGCTTGATCGGAAAGCATGCAACTTTGAACCCATAGGGTTTCGGAATCTTATCGAAATTTGCCATCTTCTCTATATGGCAGTACTCTTTTCTCCGTCCAACATCGTGATGCGAGGGCCATAAAGCTTTCTTATCACCCTTTTTAAAGTCCTCAACCATGTTCTTGAACGGTCTATCGAAGCCGAAAGCGTCTATTCCGATTACCTTAACTCCCTGATCTATAAGCCACTCAGTGGCTTCACCGCTCATACCTGGGAAAATGTTAGGATAATCGGCGATTTGCCATCGCTTATGAGCATCAGTTCTTATTAATACTATATCCATTGGCTTGATTTCATAATTGATTTCGTCCAATGCATCCTTGATATCCCGTAAAGTAACGTATTCGCCTCCTTTTCTGTGGGTAACATCTAAGACCAGCCCATCGCCAAAGCACCATTCAAGAGGAATTTCGTCTATGGTTTTAGCTGGTTTACCGGCTAGGTTTTCTGCGAAGTGCCATGCTGCGTCGAGGTGCGTTCCCGCATGGGTATGTATGCTCAACTCTTCCATCGCTGGGCCGCTTCCGCCGGGAAAGTCGCTTGGTGAAAGCCCTAGGTGGCCTGCGACCATTCGAGTTCCCTCGTCATGGCTATATCGGAATATCTTGACTTGCGCAGGTTCGTATCCAAAACTCACGGTTGGAAGGCTTAAGTCTATTATCTTCCTCATAAATGCCGCCCCACGACGGCTCAAGGTCTATATTT
>CAYSNV010000055.1:0-6710 GCA_964432545.1 uncultured Candidatus Bathyarchaeia archaeon
ACTGGGGTGCGTGAGCTCCTCTCACATTCGAGATAATTATCCTTTTATGCTATTCTTGCTGGTTGCAGCGCGCTAAGGCTCGGTTCCTATATCGGTCTGTCGGGGGCACTCTGACGGTTCCTCCGGACTCCCTCAGCGATGGGAATAGATCCATCTAAGAGAACCTTAGCGCATTTCTCTTAGGGGGGTTTTCCGATTTATTGGAGGCCTTTGATTTCAAGCAAGGCTCCAGCAGCCGGAAATAAACGGAACTTCAAAACCCATAACTGTAGGTTAAGAGAGATGTCAAAAAGAACCCCTGTCTTTCCGAGTAAGTTAAAGAGAGGTATAAATCGCAATAGTTCATTCAGCGCGTGCAACGCTTGAAAAAAGGTAGCGTGCGCCATTTTCTGGACTCCGAACCAATTCTCAGCTTCTTTTTTATCGTTTCTTTCGAGACAAGCCATTTCAACGATGTCGTCTTTTCATAGATGTAGATGAGGGGGATGAGGTAGTTTTGGGCGAGTTCGTAGTAGGCGATGGTCGCAGGTTTCGTCGCTGAGGTGCAGACCATTATGACTATGTATTCTCTTAGCAGAGTCCAGAGGACGGGCTCCACCCTGTCGGCAGAGAAGACTTCGACGCTCTCCACACCCGCGTCAGCGAGCTTGCCATTTCTGTCATAGACAACGTTGAACAGCTAAAAGCCAAATCACGCTTTCCCCAATCCCAAATCTTGGAGCATCCATGGAAGCAGCACAGGCAGCAGCACACACCCCTAAGGGCATCTACGAGTCCATTCGGATAGGGGTTCCTATCCCTCGTCCCTCATTCTGAAAAGCGCTCTCCGCCTCTACCTGAAATACGTCAAAGCGGAGGCCAGCTTCGAAGACCACTACCTGAGAAAAGTCGCACAGGAGATCATAAAGAGCAGAGGCTACCTCGCAACAGACACCGAATACTACATCGACCAGGCGAGAGAGGAGATCGACAAAGAGCTCGCAGGGGCCGCTGTCTGACCCCTCCCCCGGGGGGGTCACGAGGAACACAATGTAACAGATCTCAGGTCTTGGCTGGCCTGCGCCGAGCTGATAGGCGAATCCCCCGCTGTGGAGAAGGCCATCAGACTGATGGAGAAGGAAGAGGAGAAGATCAAGGAAACTTGGGGGGGCTGCTGACGTTTGCCTCCCAAGTGTGAGTGTACCTAGTGCGGATCTAGGCACGCAAATTAAGAAACGCGGAGAAGGCGGGGCCAAGCCGGAAAGACGCGGGCGTTCCAATCACAGCCTCCGATGACGGGTGTGACACAATGTCCGACACCGTCACCAACCCCTCCAGAAACTCAGCAAACTCGAGCCCAAAGACAGGCATCATACAATGTCTAACAATGCTATACCGGGTAATATACCCCCTCCCTTTTTCATGTGACCAGTGCCGGCGGAAACCGAAGGCCTAGCGAAGCCGTAACCAATTGAATAAGGTTAAATTCTGGGGGTTAGGTATAACTCGCGGAATCGGCACCCAAAGAGAGGTATATATCGCTTTGAACTCTCCGACGAAGTTTGTCAAATTCGCTCTCTTGCTCTCGATAATTGTTCTCGGCGTCTTTCAACTTCCGCCGAGTGGTCTCAGAGTCAACGCTCAGCCAGCCGTCTCCCGCGACAATGGGCTGAACATCAAGGTCGTCTTTGTTGGCGTCGACGAGGGTGTGATCGATACCACCTACCAGGATTGGAATAATCCTTCCTACAAGTATCAGTCCGTTCTTATCCCTGGGGTGTCTAACGGCGTCTTGTTCAACTTCAATTACACCTACGCTGTCGCAGACGAGGAGTTTAACGCCGAGTTCGCCGCCTATCTCAACTCAATAGCTGCGACCGAGGTTCGCTTCAACGTCCTTTGGAACTTCAGCTACAAGCTCCTCCACGCCGACTACGCGCTGAACCTCAGTAGCTTTGAGATAAGCACGGAGAACACCTTCTACGACGCGGATGGAGTTGTAGAGTGGCTGGCGGGGCATCTCGACCAAGTGGGAGGTGCACCGGAAAACGGGTACGTGTTGTTCGTCGCAGATCTCCATGAGCGTGTCCCCAGTTTCACGCCCGACCAGTTTAGACAGATTATGAGAAAAGGGGATGTGGTGGCTACTCCTCACTACTACAACAAGACCTTCCACGACGTGGACCTAGCGTTGAGAACGAACCAGCGATGGATGACCTCGTGGGGCGGTAACGACCGCTTCTACTTTATCGATATTTCGGCAGGTCCTAGCATGGTTGACCAGCAGCTTCCTGTTCAACTCGCCGCAAGCGTCAACAACATCTCTCTTGACTCTCCCTACGGAGTCAAATGGTTCAACCAGTACGTCTCCGACTACGTCTACGGGGCGGTCTACAACCTGTTCGCCCCCGACTTCATCTACCCGATAAACCTCGCTGAACGCTACACCGTCGACATCCTCGTCCTGGACAACCGCACGGAAGGTGCGACACCCCAGATCGAGACTACGGTAGACAGGGGTGAAATCCAGAAACGGCTCCAAGAGCTCCTGTCTTTTGCGCAGGTGCAAGTCGAGCTAAGGTTTGCCCGTCTCCAAAACTATCCAGAACTAGAAAGGATCGTCCTATCCTCAACAACCGCGAGCCGAGGGCCAAGCAGCTTCCCCCCCACCTCTCTCTACCCGCCTAACGTGGTTGACCTCCGCCCCGTATACCAGTGGCTGAGTGAAGGCGGCGAGGGGCACCTCAAGGACTTATTCACTATCACGCGAGATGCCCATGAGTGGGATATCCCCGTCATCATTTTTGCCTTTCAGGGCGACTTCAACCTCGGTTCCACGTACAAGGAGTGGCTTGCCCTCGAGAAAACCGTGCCCGAAGACCTGTGGGGCATCTCCCTCTACGATCTCGTCTTAATCAGCCACTCAGAATATGATCTGAGGATGGGCGACTACCTCATCAGCGTTCCTACACAGCCGGGCGCCGGATACGGGTTCACGCAAACGATAATCCACGAGGTGGGGCACATGGTAGGCCTGAACCATCCCTTCATAAATGATCCTACAGAGAACTACGTCTCTTCGGTCATGGCGTACTACCCTTACCCCACAAGCTTCAGCCAGTTCGACAAGGACGTCCTCCTGCGAGGATTCGGTGACGACCTCATTATCAAGACGGAGGCAGCCATATCACGAGCCTCGTCCAACCCTCTCCTGTCAGCTGCGGTTGTTGACGCTGCAAGAAAGCTGAACGACGCGAAACGGCAGTATGCTAGAATGGACTATGAGGGCGCGCTTAGAAGCGCTCAAGAGGCCTCATCGAAGCTTGGACTCTTAGTACTGGAGTTGAAGATACCGGGACTCTACGTCACGGTCTTCGGTGCCTTATTCATCGGCGTCTTGGGATTCGTTATAGGTTACTTCGTGTACGCAAAGCGTTTTTTCAAGAACAAGGTGTAGCTCTGTCTGTGCCCGATGCTGTTTTCAGTCTGCACGTTGAGCTGGCTCTCCTGCCTCCTGATTTCCGCAGGAACTACCCTACTTTTTCCTCTGCATGTAGTCGTCGAGGACTTTCATGTACAGGCACCTTCTCTTAGGCATCTTTGCGATCTCGGGATCTTGATGAGCCTCCGCCTCAATGGGGGCGCCTCTGATAATTGCCGCAGGTCTCTCTTCGTTCGCTTCACCCATGACGAGATGCGCGGCGCTAGCTAGGTCGTCTGCAATGCTCTGGGTCGTTACCAGGAGTCTCTTGCCGAAGAGGTCAGTTCTCCCCCTGTAGTCTTTGATCGGGTTCAGTCCTGCAGTGCCGATAGCAAGTCCTGTCGTCCCAAGTCTGAGCGGAGTCGTTCTGCTGTCGATTATGATCGTCGCGATCTTCTTCCTGGTTTTCGCTTCAATTCCTTTTCGTATTCTCTCCGCTGAGGAGGAGGGTTTCTCGGGCCACAAGGTCACCCAGTCTCTGGGACTGTTCGACAGATCTGCTCCGGCGTTGGCTATCATTATTCCATCCTTAATCGTAAGAAGGGTGCGGTAGACTCCCCCGAGAATCTCATCTGCTTCCATGAGAACTACCTCGACGAAGCGAGGGTCCATCTGGTGTTCCGCAGCGATCTTCTCAGCCTTTTCACCGGGTTTCACGGTCGTGAGGTCAATAGCTCTTCCCTCAACCACAGAGACTACTTTGTGAGCGATCGCTAGAACATCCCCATGACGGAGCGCAACCCCTGAGGATGCTGCGCCGTTCAGTATCCTGTCTACTAGGTCGTCCCCTCGACCTATTCTTCCCGTCTTGATCGGGATGATTTCCATGAGCGATCCGGGTGTTCCGCTTCTGCTAGGTTCGACCTTTAACCCTGGAGGCGGTCCGGGAGGGAAGGCCCCAGAGTTCTATGAACCCTTCAGACCATTTCTGGTCGAAGGTGCTTTCAGCATCATACGCTGCAAGCTTCTTGCTGTACAGAGAGTAGGGAGATCTTCTGCCGACCACGATGGCGGTGCCTTTGAAGAGCTTAACCTTCACGTCGCCCTCCACCCGTGGCTGGATGGCGTTTATGAACGCTTCTAGGTCGGTTTTGAGAGGGTCTACCCACAGCCCGTTGTAGACGAGGTTGGTCCACTCTCTGTCGACTATCTCTTTGAAGTATGCTTCGTGGCGGGTCATGACTGACTTCTCTAGGTCTTTGTGCGCTTCTAGGATGACTGTGGCTCCGGGGCATTCGTAGATCTCGCGCGACTTTATGCCGACCAGCCTATCTTCGATGTGGTCTATCCTTCCGACGCCGTGTCTGCCTGCAATTCTGTTGACTGTCTCGATCAGCGAGACGGGATTCTCCTTCCGGTCATTGACAGCGACAGGCACACCATTGGAGAAGGAGATCTTGACGATTTCAGGTATGTCAGGCGTGTTCTCAGGCCTTGCAGTGAGTGCGAAGATCTCGTCTGGGGGTTCCTGATAGGGGTCTTCAAGGATGCCGCATTCAATCGCTTTACCCCAGAGGCTCTGATCGATACTGTAGGGTTTCTCGAGACCCACCGGAATCTCTATGCCATGCTCCCGTGCATAGGTGATCTCTTCAGCTCGTGTCAGCTTCCACTCTCTTATAGGCGCCAGTATTCTCATGTTGGGCGCTTTGGCTTTGATAGTGATGTCGAACCTGACTTGGTCGTTACCCTTACCGCTGCATCCATGTGCGACGTACTGGGCTTTCTCCTTCTTGGCAATCTCCACAAGCTTTGTGGCGATGAGAGGTCGCGAGAGCGCTGTACTCAGCGGGTATTTCCCTTCGTAGAGCGCATTGGCCTTTATCGCCGGGTGGATGTAATCTGAAGCGAATTCCTTCTTTGCATCAATGAAGTAGTGCTTGACTGCACCAACTTTCATCGCTTTCTCTTCTATTGCTTTGAAGTCGTCGCCTTGTCCTACGTCAACGGTGACCGTTGCGACGTTCACGTCGTATTTTTCCCGTATCCATTTGACGAGAATAGATGTGTCGAGGCCGCCCGAGTAAGAGAGGATCGCTTTCTCCTTCACAACTTTCGCCTGACATTGATTCGAGGTGTCTATAGCAACCAAATATTCGTTAATAAGACTTTCTCCTGTTAAAGAAATTGTGGAAGATACCCTTTAATACTAAAGGTTTTTCAATAGTAGAGGCAAGCACTACGGTAGGGAAGTATCGTGAAACTGGACGAGACTGACAGGTCAATTCTAAACATGCTTCAGGAAGACGCCCGACGCTCGTTCAAGGAGATGTCGAAGAAGGTGGGCGTCAGCGAGGCCACTGTCTTTGTCAGGGTCAGAAAACTCGTCAAGGAGGGTGTCATCAAGTCATTTCGCGCGACTATCAACCCTACTCTCGTCGGCAAGGGCACGCTCGCCTTCGTTCTCTTACGCGCAAACCCCAGCGAGTACGCTGAGGCGCTAGAGAGGCTTAGCGAGATGGATGACGTCTACGAGATCTACGATATCACCGGTCCAAACGATGCGATTCTCAAGGTGCCGACGGAGAGTCCTGAGAAGCTGGCTGGACTCATCGACAGGATCGGTGCCATCAAAGGCGTGATCAGTACTGAGACAGCGATGGCTCTGAGGATCGTGAAGGAGGAACCCGTGATCAAGCTGTGACAAGTTGCGTCACAAGGTAGTATGCCACCTAGTGCGTAAAGTGCTGCTTCTCTAGTAGAACGGAGGGGTTTGAGGAAAAGACGATAAAGGGAACACGCGTCCCTTAACGGTTAGAAGTACCCTGCGGCCTCTGCGAGGACTTCGAGTACGCTATAGTAGGTCCTGTCCGGGAGCTTCTCAAGCAGGATGGAGGCATGAGCCCTCTTATTCTCCGAGATGTCGATCACCTTCCATCCCTGATCTCCGGTTAGCTCCTGCTTAGATGTAGGGAAATTCGCGTCTTCTCTCAATACTTCTGCGAGGGAAGTGATTCCGATCGATTTCGTCGCACGCGGGAGTGATCCTGTCTCCCTGTAGACCTTAAAGCGCGCCGCATCACTATACATCTTGACTCCATGGAAACTCAGCACTTGCCTCCGGTAGCTTCCCTCAGTCCTTCTGTCAATTGCCACGAGCTCATCATCATCGAACTGGTATCTGTTGTGGCTTCCTTTCCCGAAAAGTCGCGAGTAGAGCATGTCGGACTTGACGAATGGCGCTTCGACTGAGAGGTCGGCACAAGAAGTCATCCCATGCTCTCTGAACAGATAGGCGAGTCTGCTAGGA
>CAYSNV010000056.1:0-2457 GCA_964432545.1 uncultured Candidatus Bathyarchaeia archaeon
CGAGGATGCGGGAGCCAGCTCGCACACCAATCACTCGGTGTCTTCTGTATAGATGCGCTTTTCTTTGATGTCAATATTTACATATACGTATAATTTAACTGTTTGTATCAAAACTCCTTTGCATCAGCTGTTCCAGAGGTCATTTATGGAGGATGGCTCTCGGAGAACGTCGGTTCCATTCCACACCTTGATAGGTCTCCAAGACATTCAGGTGCACCCTCTGGCGCTTCTCACAATGCCCGCACTGTCTTGATAGCTTCCCGAGTAGCCTTTCTCAGCTTCACGGGAGAGCTCAAAGAAGGCGATTTGAACAAGCCGTTCCCCCCTTCCTATTCTGACCTCGTTCCGTCCAGAATTGAAAAGGAGGATTGTCAGCTGACCTCTAAAGCCAGGGTCGACCAACGCGAGGCTCGCGATCACTCCTTCACGAGCGAAGGATGAGCGAAGATGGAGTACGCCCAGAACGGATTTGGGGAGTTCAACCCTCTCTAAGGTGGGAAGCAGAACGGATTCTAGAGGTTTCAGAACGTGCTCGACTCCAGAACGGAGGTCATACCCCGCAGGGGATAGCGAGCTTTCGACGAACGGATCGATCTTCAATTTCCCCATAGACGCTAGTGCCTTGATCTCGGAGTCGGAAAGGACCACCCTCTTCACCCAAGAGATAGGTTGTTAAATCCCAATATTTTAAATCTGTCAGCACACCCATAGAAGAGCTTGGGCTCGTCGTCTAGTTGGATTAGGACACAGGGACGCTCTGTTGTGGAAGCCTTCGGAGGCTTTCGAGGTAAGCCTGGGATCTGGGGTTCGAATCCCCACGAGCCCGCCAAAATTATATCAAAACTAAAGCTTCAATAATAATCGTATTTTTTTCTCAATGTCACGGCAAAGCTTAAATTATCGGTTTCCCGTTAACCATCCTGGGACCCTTTTGAGCGAAGCTATTCTTAAGAAAATAGACGGCATTGATAAGAAACTGAATGAACTTAGCGAGTTCCTCAACGATGTATTCATCACTCCGGAAGAGCATGCCCTTCTCAGGGAAACCGACGAAGTTGTAAAGAAGAAAAATCTCAAAAGGCTAGTTTCGATCGATGAGCTTTAAGATCCTTCTTCACAGAAACGTTGCCAAGTTTCTTAGGCAATTTACGGATCAGGAGAAGATAAACCTCATCGAACGTTTGAAGCAACTTGAATACTTTCCTCAGGTAAAGCTTGATATCGTCAAAATCGCTGGAGAAAAAGATACGTTCAGGCTTAGGATAGGTAAATATCGAGCGCTCTTCAAAGTCTATAATAAAGAGAGAATAATAGTCGTTGTCAAAACCGATCTAAGAAGCAGAATTTACAGATAGAACATAACCTCCAAATCGACGGAGTTCCCTCAAACATAACCCCGAAGTTTTGGAGCCAAATCTAGACGTGAAAACGCTCTGAATCCAGACGGGCCCGCCACGCCCCTAGTTCTTCGGAGAAAAGAGCGCTTAAAGAAGAGGTGGGAACGATTTCCGCGAGGAGGACTTGTTCGCGGATCATTGGCTTGAGTACTGTGTGGTGTATCGTCTAAAGAGGTTCATGATATCCCTGGTTATTCTGCCCGGCGTTCCATCCCCGATAGGCGTGTCGTTGATCATGGTGACCGGCATAACTTCCCTGTTTGAGGACGCGAGGAAGGCCTCGTCTGCGGAGACTACTTCCGTCGTTTTGAGATCTCTGAGCTCTACAAGGTATTTGTCTTTGATGAGCCCGAGAACGACCTTTCTGGTGACACTCTCCAGAGTATCTCTTGATGCTGTGATAACAACGCCGTCTTTCACCGAGAAGAAGCTGGAGCTTACTCCCTCATATACGGAGTCTTGAGAGGCGTAGAGCGCTTCGACGGCGCCGACCTTTTTCGCCTGTATCAGAGCTCTGACACCGAGGATGTAGTTCAACGTCTTCGCTTTGGGTATCTCTCGCCTCGCCTGGAAGGTAATGACCTTAGCCCCTCGCTCGTAGTATTCCCGAGGGTACCTCTCGGAGGGGAGTACTATGATGGCGAGCGTGGGATGGAAACCGGGAGTGTAGAGGTCGAAGCTTTCTCCTCCTGTGACGATGAGTCTGATGCTCTTTTCGCCACACGGGTTCTTCTCCAGAGTCGCCATCACCAATTCGGTAAGCTGCTTCTCATCCCAAGGCATGTCAACACCTATCATTCCCGCTGATCGTATGAGCCGCTGGAGATGGTCGGAAAGGTGGAACGGTTTCCGGCCGTAGGTGATCAAGTAGTCGAAGACCCCGTACCCTCGCACGATGCCGAGATCGAGGATGCTGAGGAGGGCTCTGCTTTGGGGAACGAAGCTGCCGTTGAGGTAGAATATCGGTTCATCCATCGGGGACGCCTTCGGACCTTGCGCGACACTACGGTTTTGAGCTTTTAAAGAAAAGAGAAGTGAGATTTATTTCTGCTGGGTGAGC
>CAYSNV010000056.1:2467-6614 GCA_964432545.1 uncultured Candidatus Bathyarchaeia archaeon
AGGGGAGATACTACCCGGTATAGCATTGTATAACGCCTGTCTTTGGGCTCGAGTTTGGCGAGTCTGAGGGGCTGGTGACGGCGTCAGACGCTGTCGGACACTCACGCCTGAGATCTTTCAGGTCCCTCGCCTTACTTCAAAAGAATAAAGGAGGAGGGGGCTTACTGGAACCGATCGCGAAGTAGGGGTAAGAAAAGGTAGACTCCCTCATCCCTAGAGAGCGGGGCGTGGAGAGGTCGCAGACAGATCCCTCCCACGCGCACCGAGCGCGCTTAATCTTCTATATCAAATCAGACGCAAGGCCTATTCCGCCTTCAGTTCGAATAAAGCTTTAAACCGCTTGTGCGTAGAGGAGAGGCTGCAGCGATCCTTGAGAACGTTGGAAGACGGTGAAGGGTTCTTGGAGAAGATTGGAGTGGTCCAGTATGGACTAGGGCCTATAGGTGTGTCCACGGTGAAACTTCTTCTGCATAAACGAGGGGTGGCAGTAGTCGGCGCCGTCGACATCGACCCTGCGAAAGCCGGCAAGAGCTTGGCGGATGTGGTCGGAGATGGGAGATTGTCCGGGATAGAAGTCGTCGACCGCATTGAAAAGGTCCATGTCGACAGCAGAGTGAAGGTGGCGATTCACGCTACCGGCTCCTACGTCAAGGATGTGCTCCCCCAGCTAAGGGAGATCGCTAGCCACGGCTTTCACATCATATCCTCGTGCGAGGAGTTGGCATACCCATGGAGGGAGCATCTGGAGATCACCCGTCAGATAGATAGAGCAGCCAGAGATTATGGGGTCTCGATTCTCGGTACCGGCGTCAACCCAGGCTTCCTCATGGATACCCTCGCAATCACGCTTACAGGAGTGTGCCAGAGAATCCCGAAGATCGAGTGCAGAAGGATACAGGACGCTGCGTTGCGCAGGCTCCCATTCCAGAGGAAGATCGGTGCAGGGCTAACGCTTGGAGAGTTTCAAGACAAGGTAAACGCCGGCGTGATTAGGCACGTGGGTTTTAGAGAGTCGATCTGGATGATCGCGGACAGCCTCGGCTGGAACCTCGACAAGATAGACGAGAGAACTGAGCCAATCATAGCCGATAGGACGCTTAGGAGCCGCTTCATCACGGTGGAGAAGGGGCAAGTCGCCGGCATCGACCAGACAGCGGTCGGAGAGCAAGAAGGTAATGAAAAGATAAGGCTGAACCTGCAAGCATACCTCGGCTGCGAGACCCCAAGGGACGAGGTCTACATCGAAGGAACCCCAAACCTCGAGATGCAGATAAAAGGAGGAGTGAACGGAGACATCGCCACAGCCGCGATGCTCGTGAACACGATAACGAAAGTCGTTGGGGCGGAGCCCGGTCTCCACACGATGCGAGATCTACCGATCCCCTCTGCCCTCCTCGGCGATGTGAGAGAGCTTCTCTAAGGGTGGGATGGAATCCTACAGCTCCACGAAGTCTAGACCAAGTTCCTTCAATTTCTGCGGGGTAGGATTGCCGGTCTTCTGGTCCCAGCCTCTCAGGTCATAGTAGCTGTCCAGCATGGCCCCCAGCTCTGCTCTTGAGAGACGCTGCCCCTTTGACGGACCGCCGGGCAGCGTGTCTTCGGTGAAACGAGGTGGCAGGTAGTCGTCCTTCCGCGTCATTCCCTCCCGCGCGTTGAAACACCTGCAGAGGTTGTTGATCCTCTCGCCGATAATCATTAACTCGTCAACCTGGATGTCCCATCCCGTGATCGCCTGCAACGCCTCGGCAAGGAAGCCTGGCCGCGTATAGTTGTATCCAAACCAAGCTGGAGAGGTGCACAGGAGTAGGGAGTTGGTGACGGCGACCCAATCTTGTGACCGCTTGATAATGTCGACCTTTACCCGTGAGGTGTCGTGTCTGTCGAGACCTTTCGTAATGCCGATGTCGGGAACTGCGTCGTCCTGCTCTAGGTCGGCGTCGTGGAACGATTGCATGTGGCATCCCCCCCGTACCGAGGTGGCGTACGACAGCCCTAGGCCTTTCTTTGCGCGAGGTTCGTGCATTGGAATCTCCAGTCCTTTCACCTCGACAGCGTATCTCTCTGAACCCCGCCCCATTCTCTTGGCTGACCTCTTGATCCCTTCGGCAAGGAGGTCCCCGATCCCGTCGCGCTTGGCGATCTTCTCGATCAACTTTAGCGCGGCGTCGGCGTTACCCCACGTAACCTCGATGCCGTCGACATCGTCCGTGGAGATGAGCCCCCGCTCGTGGCATTCCATAAGCCAAGCGATGATGTTGCCGGTCGAGATGGTGTCTAACCCGTAGGCGTTGCAGAGTTGATTCTCCTTCGACACAGCCTCCAGATTGCCGATGAGGAGAAGAGAGCCGAGGGCCGCCACGTTCTCGTACTCGGGACCTCCGTACAGCGGATCAACCGGTGCATAGGGGCCGTTCAAGACCTCAACTTCACGTTTGCAGGCGACGGGACACTGTGAGCAGGTGCTCTTTCTTTTAAGGATGGTAGCAGCCATCGTCTGGCCGCTGATCGCCTCGTAGTGGTCGAAGGTGCCTTGTTGAAAGTTCCTTGTCGGAAGCATACCCATCTCCTGGAGCGGGGGCACATACCCTGCCTGCCCGTAATTGGAGAAGTTCTTGATGTTGGGGTTGGTCACGCACTCGGAGGTGACTGCCTTCGCCATTTCCCTGAGTTTTTCCGGGTTGGCCATCGGGACCTTCTTTGTTCCCCGAACGGCGATAGCTTTCAGTCTTTTCGAACCCATCACAGCGCCCAGACCTGTTCTTCCAGCAGCACGATGTGCGGTGTGGATCACGGCGGCGATCTTCACCAACTTCTCGCCCGCCGGGCCTATGCAAACAACTGACGGGTCATCTTCCCTTCTCTGCTTCACCCCCAGCTCGCGGGCGATGGCGAGTTCGGCCTCAAGCGTCATCTTCCCCCACAGGTGCGCCGCGTCTTTCACTGTCACGTCATCGTCCATGATGTTGATGTAGACGGGGGAGCTTGCCGCACCCTCGACGACAAGCGCGTCGTAGCCTGCCTTCCTCAACACGACTGCAAGAGTCCCCCCGCAGGTGCCCTCCCCCCAAATGCCGGTCAGAGGTGATTTCCCCGCCACGACCCAGCGAGAGTTCAAGGGGAATCCAGTGGCGGCTAGGGGCCCTGCGGCGTACACCAGCTTGTTCTCCGGGCCGAGGGGGTTGATCTTTGGCTTCAGCTCATTGAAGAGGATGTGGGCGGCGAACCCCCTCCCGCCGAGATACTTCCGTGCCGCCGATTCTGAAAGCTCCTCCCGTGTAATCTTCCCGTCCGACAAGTTCACTCTGAGAATCGTACCCATATATCCGAGCATACCACTCTCCATGTACACTCACGCTGCGCGACGGAATTGCAATCGCTTCGTCAAGTACCGAGCCACATCCATTTAAAAGATTCTATTGACAGCGAGTTTAGAAAAGAACCCCGGTGTCGCGAATGCCGTGACCCAGCGGTCAAAGATCGTAGAGTGGGAGGGATGGGTCTCCCTGTGACAAGCAAGGGCTCCAGTTACCTGCCATTTTCCCTACGTTCCCTGATCTCGAAACTTCCTGTTTTCGAGAGCGATCAGAAAGAACTATGGGAATAGAGTAGTACTACAAGAACAGATTTCATGCAACAGCCGAGAAGTTGGAAAACGTTTATATCATTCATGAACTTCTCCATTAGCTGGAGGTTGGAAACGGATGGCATTTATCGGACCGTGGGAGATTGCGCTGATCATCATCGTCGTCCTCATACTTTTCGGACCGAAGAAGCTTCCAGAGCTGGCAAAGTCTGTGGGCAACGCGATACGACAGTACAAGCAAGCCTCTGAGGGCATAGTTCCAGACGTGCTGTCAACACCGGCACCGTCCGCAACGACTACCGCTCCGCCGCCACAAAGCGAGAACCAAGTCCTCCTTGAAACCGCCAAGAAACTTGGCATCACGACTGAGGGCAAGACAGCCGAGGAGATTTCACAGGAGATCATCAAGAAGACGGGAGAGAAGAAGACGACTGCGGAAAAACCAGCTCGGAAGAAAGCTCGAGCGAAGAAGGCTCGTGCCTGAAAACGCCGATAACCTTTTTTTTAAACCAGCCTACTGATCTCCGACAATCGGGATACGAGAGCATCTACTCTCAAGAGTGC
>CAYSNV010000057.1:0-6570 GCA_964432545.1 uncultured Candidatus Bathyarchaeia archaeon
CATTATGGGTATACCGCGTGAATCCTTCGTCCATCGCCCTCTTAGCAGCTTCTCGGATATGCTCAGGTGTATCAAAATCCGGCTGGCCGAGAGTAAATTCAACTATGTCTTGATATTCTTGCGTGATATTGAATATGTAACGGATGCCAGAAGGCGGAGTATCTTTAGCTCGCTGCGAAATCAAACCACAACAACGTTTGGAGTAAAGCGTTAAATATTTAAGACTTTTCATTCCAGATTTGCTGTTCAGAAGAGTCATCACATGCAACAGAGAGGGTGGGAGGGCTTCTGAAAGTAGCGATGTGGCACGGCGGTAACGACATCAGAATCGAAGATGTGCCGAAACCGAAGATAAAGTCTAACGAAGTCCTGATCAAGGTGGCGGCTGTCGGAATATGCGGGGCTGATCTTCATGCCTACGAAGGTGTATCGAAAAGAAGAACCCCCCCATTGATCATGGGGCACGAGTTCGCCGGCGAAGTCGTAGAGGTCGGAAGAGAAGTTGTAGACATCCATGAAGGCAACCGGGTCGTTGTTGATCCGATTGTAGGCTGCGGGGTCTGTGAACCTTGCATGAGTGGCAGGCCTAATATCTGCTGCAGTATAAGGTTCATTGGGTTGCACCTGCCGGGTGCGTTCGCTGAGTTTGTAGCGGTGCCCACCGGTAACTGCCACAGAGTCGCGCAGAACGTGTCTTTCGAGGAGGCCTGCACAGCTGAGCCGCTCGCAGTTGGAGTTCACGCCGTCCGTCTGACTCCTGTCGGTCTTGGTGACAGCGTAGTTATCGTCGGATCCGGAGTTATAGGTTTGATGCTCTTGCAAGCGTCAGGAGTTGCTGGAGCGGGGAAGATCTACGTTACGGACCTAGTTGACTACCGGTTGAGAAAGGCCGAAGAACTGGGCGCTGACTTTGTGATCAACGCAGGGAGGGAAGACCCTGTCCAGAGAATTATGGGATTAACCGATATGAAGGGAGTCGACAGAGTCCTAGAGGCTGTGGGAACCCAGACATCTGTGCAGCAAGCTATGAAGATGACAAAGAATGGCGGCGTAGTCACAGTACTAGGCGTTTTAGAATCAACCATGAATTTAGATGTGCTGAGCACAGTTGTGAGGGAAATACAGATCAAAGGTTCTTATGCTTATGTCCCGACCGACATTGACTTGGCTCTGGACTTGATCGCTGCGGGGAAGGTAGATGTGAAACCGCTCATAACGCACGTCTTCTCGTTAGACGACATAAGAAAAGGATTTGAGGTTTTGGAGGGAAAGAAAGAGGAAGTCATTAAGGTTGTGATAAGGCCTTCTCTCTCTTAACCCGCGCGCACCTCACAGAGGCTTTGCCCTTTGGATCAGATGTACGAGGTTGCTTTCTGGGTCCTCGAAGAAGACGGTCCATACCCCCTTCTTCTCTGAAGGCTCGGATTTGAACGATACCTTCTTCGACTTGAGACGCTCGTAGGCCTGGTGCATGTCGGTTGTCGATATTGCGATGTGGCGGAGGCCGGGGTCTTTTTCTCCAGCGGGTGCGCGATCGACTTTGGCTGCTTCGATAATCTCTATCATGTCGTCGCCGAGTTTGACAAACGTGGTGGGGGAGTCTCTGCTCTCGTAGACGATTTTGAAGCCCAGCGCGTCACAGTACCATTTCGCGAGCGCCTTCGGATCCTTGGAGGCGATGGCGAGATGCTCGATGCCGCTGAAGAACGTGTCTGCGCACATTCCCATCCTCACCTCGTCGGATTCTATTTCCGCGTCTCCGCTATGATGCGCAGGGCCTGCTTGGTGAGCTCGGATATCCTGGTGAAGTCACCTTTGTCGATGAGATCTTTCTTGCACACCCAGGTGCCTCCGATCGCCCACACGCCCACCTTCAGGTAGTCTGCGAGGTTCTCGGCGCTGACTCCCCCGAGGGGAACGAACCGTACCTCCGGGAACACCGCTCTCATAGCTTTTATGTGCTCGGGGCCTCCGGTGGAGGCGGGGAAGACCTTGACGACGAGGGGAATATCCTTGATGCTCGGGAACTGCCGGTTCTTCGTCGCCGCCTTGAGCGCCCGGTTAACCTCTGACGGCGTGAACACTCCAGGGATGACGACGATATCATTGTCGACGCAATAGGTGACGATCTCCTCGTCAAGGTGCGGGGAGACGATGAAGCGGGCTCCCGCGGCGATAGCCTCTTTGGCCACCGGGACCGAGAATACTGTCCCTGCTCCCAGGAGGAGCTCCGGCAACTCCTTATGCAAGATCTTAATGGCCTCCATTGCCCGTTTCGTGCGCATCGTGATCTCTATTAGGCCGAGCCCTGCATCGAGAATGGCTTTTCCGAGCGGGACGGCTTTTTCAGGATCTTCGATGACGACGACGGGGACTATCCCCGCCTTCTCCATCTTCTCTAAAACTTGTTGTGACATGCTCTCTACCTCCTTACCATTATCGTTGAATGCGGCCTGCGCCTCCTTGCCTGATGAGGCTCTCCACCTCGTCGACGGTGACGAGGTTGGGGTCAAAGAATATGCTATGCTTGAGGGCGCTTGCCGCGACCGCGAAGTCTAGAGCCTCCTGGTCGCTCTTCCCTTTCAACAGGCTGTAAATGAGGGCTCCTGAGAAGGCGTCGCCTCCGCCGAGGCGGTCGACGATGTGGGTGATATCGTACTTCGTTGTGGCGTACATTTTCTTGCCGTCGTAGAGGACGGCGGTCCATGTGTTGTGGCTTGCGCTGATGCTCCCCCTCAGAGTTGTGCCGACTTTCTTGAGGTTGGGGAAGCGCTCCATCAATTTGTTGGCGACGGGGAGGTACCGGTCAGGGGACACCTCCTCAGCAACCTGGACGTCGGCGCCCTTGATGCCGAAGACTTTTTCGCAGTCCTCCTCGTTTCCTATAGCGATATCCACGTAGCGGATGAGCTCGCTCATGACCTCTCCCGCCGTCTTTCCGTACTTCCAGAGTTTCGCCCTGTAGTTGAGGTCGCAGCTGACCGTCAATTTCTTTTCCTTCGCAGCTTTGACTGCCTCAAGACAGACCTCTGCAGCAGACTGGGAGAGCGCGGGAGTGATGCCTGTGAAATGGAACCATTTCGCCCCAGAGAAAACTTCGGGCCACGGAATGGTGCCGGGCTGTACCTGAGCGATGGCCGAGTGGGCGCGGTCATAGATGACCTTGGAGGGGCGCTGGTTCGCTCCAATCTCTAGGAAGTATATCCCTATCCTGTCCCCCTTTCTGACGATGTGTGACGTGTCAACTCCATAGCGCCGTACGCTATCTATCGCCGCCTGCCCCAGCTCGTTGGGGGGCAAGCAGGTTACGAAGGCGGAGGATACCCCGTAATTGGCTAAGCTGATGGCGACCGACGCCTCAGCGCCTCCGTAGCTGGCATCAAAGCTGATTGCCTGAACGAATCTTTGGAAGACGGGAGGGTTCAATCTCAACATAATCTCGCCAAAAGTCACAGCTTCAGCCACACAACTTCACCGCAACAGTCAATCCCAGTAGTTACGGGCGCGTCACCTTTTTAAACTATCGTCTTTCCGCTAGCGGTATGGGAAGCGGCACGCGATGCTTCCATGGATTATTCAAAAGGCCTCTCTTCTTTAGGTTGGCTGGACTCGTCACTCATGGAGAGAGGTGACCAAGACCCATATCATGAGCATAGCTAGGATGAAGAGTGCGAACTGCGCTATTGATTTGATCAGTCCTCTCTCCGTCCGCAGTTCGGGTATGAGTTCCGCCGCAGAGATGTAGGTGAATCCTCCCCCTGCGAAGCCGACTAGAAAACCGAGAGACTGGTATGATGAGAAGAGAAGATAAACCGACAGAGCTCCCGCGACTGCTGTCAGTGCCGTCAGAAAATTCATTGCCAACGCCGTTATCCTCTTCAAGCCCCCGTAGACGAGAATGGCGAAGTCCCCTATCTCTTGAGGCAGCTCATGAAATACAACTGCCAGAGTTGCAGCCAAGCCCGTAGGTATCGAAAGGATGAAGCTCGCTCCGATAACCATGCCGTCGATCAGGTTGTGGACGCCGTCGCCGACGAGATTGAGGTATGTGAAGCTCTTGACCCCCGCCCTCTTATCCGCTTCGCTGATCTCCACTCGGGCACCGTTGTGAAAATGTCCGTGGCCGTGATACCAGTAGATTGACCGCTCGAGAAGGTAGAAAGCGACGAAGCCTAACGCGACATAGACGATTGCGAACTCTACCTCAGCCAACTCCACCGCTTCAGGTATCAGGTCAAAGAATGCAGCACCCAATATGGCCCCGCCTGCAAAACTGACAAGGTAGAATAGAATAGCGTCTAGGAGTCTCTCCTTCAGAGAAAGAGCAAACACCCCGACCAATGAGAGTAAGCTTACCACGACCACTGCAGCCAGCGTGTATGTGAAGTTCTCCCACATAGTCGATCGCCAAGTAGGGCGAGTGCGCCCGATATATCCTTACCGATGTCCTGCATGACAGTTGTTCCCGTGAATACCGGAGCGCGCGCTACACGTATTGCGGCGGAGAGGATACATACGCTAGAGACGTCTGGAGGGTTTGGTACCGCTGCGGCACCCGCGAGCGCTGTTATGTTGTGACTTCTCCAGTACTCGCTTCGTTTCCTAAGCACAGGCCGGGCGATCGAGGATCACTCAGCTTTTCATCCGTTTTGGACGTGGATCCTCTTTACCAGGGTTGGAGGCGAGTAGGGTAAGCCTAATCTCTTCAGGGTCTCCGGAAGAGATGCGGGGTTCTGAAGGTGTCCGGTGATCCCACGGACATGGGCTGCTCCGACGAGGGCGAGGATGTTGGGCTGCTCCTCCTTCTCCAAGACGCTTGAGGCTATCGCCGCCAGCCTGGCAGCCATTAAGGCATCCCGTTCCTGAATCAGCACCCTCCATACCGGGGGACCCTGGCTGTCCCACAGCCAAGGTAGGTCCTCGTCTCTGACTCCAAATGAGAAATAATGATCCCCTAGGACCCGATCGTCTCTCGATTCGCTGATTCGCTCCCTCATCAGTTCTTCTGGCATATCCATCAGCCAGATGTTCGCGTTTATGTTGCCGAGCGCGTCAGATGCTGCAATGAACTCACATTTTGCACTGCAGAACTCTCTCTCGGAGCAAGCGCTGCACAGATTTCGAAGAACAGTGTATCTTCGCAGGTCAAGCTCTATCGCGAGGTCTCGGATTCCCGTCTTCTTCACAGCGTAGCTGGCTTCTCTCACACTGCGTTGAGTGAAGTGGACCGTGCCGATAAGATGAATGAACTTGGTGTAGTCCGTATCATAGATCTCTGTTTGAGTCATCCATTCACCGCCTTCGTCTTCGAGAGGAATATCCAGTGCATTTGCGTTCTTCACACAAGTTGCTGTAGGGGTGTAGGGGGCCTCTCGGGAAGTGGGGAGGGCTCAAAAGGATCGATTGGCCTCGGAAACGGAGCGCCCAACGGACGATCAAGACAAGGATGACGATATGCTTCTAATCGGCCCAATGGTATCAACTTCTTCCCATGCGTGCTATCTATTGAATTGTCTCGGAGGTCTTCTAGACGTAGACCAAGTCGGAAATCTTCCAGAGCTTCCATCTCCTTTCGATTATGGAAAACCACACATGTAGTTACCGACTGGTAACATATTAAGTTACCGATTTGTAACTAAATGTTAAAGACCCAAACCGAGGGATAAACCTCCCCGATCGACTCCTCAGGAAAAAGGCTAGTTTCACATGCTTGACTCCAGAATAAGCGGTTTGCTTCTCCGAACCTGTAGGCACACCTGAAGCTCACCTGCCTGCCTTGATGGCATCACTCTGGGGCGTGCGCCAAGATAACTATAAAAAGACCAATAACAATGACTAGCTGCAGGTATCTTGAATGACGAAAGAGGCACTTGTACAGCTGTTGAACCATGCGCTCGAGTTGGAACATGGCGCGTTCGTACAGTATCTCAGCCATGCTGAAATCGTAGACGGGTTAGACGCTGAACCCATTATCGCCAGACTGAAAGAGATTGCCGGTGACGAGAAGAACCATCAGGACAAGTTCAGAACTCTAATCGGCCTTCTAGGCGGAGTACCTAGCATGAAGATCGCTGAAACCCACCCAGCCAAGAACATCAAGGAGATCCTTGAACAGAATCTTAAGGATGAGAAAGTAGCTGTCGACACCTACCGAAACATAATTGACGCCCTCACGAAAGAGAAAGGTCAAGGATACTACGACCATCTTTTAGAGCATGAGGTACGGCACATCCTGATGGAAGAGCAAGAGCACATTACCGAACTGGAACTTCTGCTAGGAACCCAAGGAAGCAGTTACTAGAAGAGCATTCACAGACCCACCTTCAAGTGAACACCGCACACAGTGGTGCGGTGCCTATCTCCTTTTTTCTTTGCCCAAAGTAGCATACCGTTTTCTATCTCTACTTCGATGCTACAACCGCGTCTCCCACATTTGACTTCGCCTCTAAAATTGAAGTAGTGGAGGTCGTCAAGGTGCACTATACATTTGCAACATTCGTCGATGCAGAAAGCATAAACCACCTTTACGTTTTCTCGAGATACTTCTCCACATCGGCAGCGGCTTTGCAC
>CAYSNV010000058.1:0-6506 GCA_964432545.1 uncultured Candidatus Bathyarchaeia archaeon
CCTTCATGCAGCACACGGTGGAACTCCTAAGCCGACTGAGAGTAATCTTCGTCTCCGTCATCTTTCTGGGCTTCTTCGTCGCGTTCTGGCCGTTAGACATCACCAAACTGTTCAGCCCTATGCTGGAGTACACACCTCTCGTCTCACTGATTATGAATAGGATGAAGCAGGATCTTCTTCCAGCGGGCGCGCGGCTTATCGCCGGAAACATAATGGATACTGCGTACCTTTACCTCACGATCTCGATAATGATCGGGGTGATCTTGAGCTCGCCTGTAATCGCGTACGAGATGTACATGTTCTTTAACCCGGCGCTCTTCCCCCGTGAGAGGAAGTGGACGTCCCGCATCATATTCTCGTTTGTAGGTCTTTTCCTCTTCGGCGCCGTTCTCGCCTACTGGGTCATCCTCCCGATCACATTCAAGATCCTTATGTGGTTTGTCACCAGCACGGGTGCGGAGCCATTCTTCAATATCTCTGATTTCGTCGGCATAATTGTCACGCTCGTCGCTGGGGTGGGGCTCCTCTACACGTCCCCAATATTCATCGTCTTTCTCGGTTCGCAAGGAATCATCAGCAGCGACTATCTCACATCCAATAGAAAACTAGTGTACGCCGGCTTCATCGTTGTCGCCGCAATACTCACGCCCGATCCCACGATCATCAGCGACATGGTTCTGTTTCTCCCGTGGCTAGTCCTCTACGAAGCGACTATTCTCATAGTCAAGAGAGCAGAGAAAAAGCGTGCATCTCTGGAAAAACAGACGTAGGACCCGTTAGTTATCAAGAATTGTAGGATAGCCGCGAATGCTGACCCTAAGCGGGCTCTTAGAAGAAATCGACCGGATGAAACCTGACACCCTCCTTAAATTAATAGTTGACGTGCAAGAGAGAATACGGTCCGAAAGAGAAAAAGAAGCCTGCGGAAGCACCCACATCACCGGCGGCCTAGTAACTTTCGATCCGAAGGGCTCTGCGCTGGTTGTAGGAGACCTCCACGGGGATTTCACAAGCCTCAGACACATATTGGCGGACAGCGATATTCTCGAGAAGCTGAAGAGGGATTTCAGCGTCATATTCTTGGGAGACTATGGCGATCGCGGAGCCTATTCGCCTGAAGTCTACTATGCTGTGCTGAGAATGAAGGCCGAATTCCCCGACAGGATAGTTCTTCTGAGGGGTAACCATGAAGGGCCCCGCGATCTCCTCGCGCTTCCCCACGATCTCCCCCACCAGTTCCAAGAACGGTTTGGGAGCGAAGGGAAAAGAACCTACGAATCTGTGATCGAACTCTTCCCGTTCTTGTACCATGCCGTAATCGTTCCCGACAAGTATCTCCTTGTTCACGGCGGCGTGCCTAGCGATATGCGGTCCATGGATGATCTCGCGCGCGCAGATCGAACCCATCCTCACACGCCGTTCCTTGAAGAGATCTTGTGGAGCGACCCACGGGAACAGATGGAAGGCGCTGTGCCATCGCCACGTGGGGCGGGCAAACTCTTCGGCCCCGACGTAACGGAACGAGCCTTGAGGCTCTTGAATGTGAAAACGTTGATCCGAGGCCATGAGCCGGCCGCTGAGGGATACGCCGTCAGCCACAACGGCAGGGTCTTAACGCTCTTCTCTCGGATCGGGTTCCCCTACTTCAATCTTAAGGGGGCATTCCTCACCTTAGATCTGAACAGAGCGGCCGCAGACGCTTGGAGCCTTCTCGACAGCGTGTCAACGGTCGAGTGACATTTCCTCTGAGCTGATGTTGGAGAGGCCGAATGCGTCAGTAGTCCACAGTAAACGCCAAAATCTAGAAATCATTGCAGGGCTTCCTGCCAACGCCGTTCGCCGGGCTGCTCCTCTCAAAACCGTGGTTCGTCAATGAGAAGCGCTGTGGACAGTGGATGACCGTCCGAGGAACGGGAGCTTGTTCAAAGAAGAGCGTCACCGACTCCAAGACAGCGACGGCATGGAAAGGCTATCAAGATACGTCGACGTAGCGGAGTAATCCTGCATATATTCATATATTCAGTGGCTGTAGGATTTAACAGTGTGAGATTTTGAAGCCCCCCTGCCTGATAATGACCAAGATGGTCCTTCCGTCGCTAAGGGTAGACGTCGCGCGGAGCCTCGTCAACGACTACGGGTTGAAGCCGATCAATGTGGCCAAGATGATGGACGTGAGCCCTGCGGCGGTCACACAGTACCTGAAGGGGGTCAGGGGCAGAGGTTTCGATGAAACCATCTTCAGGAACGGGCGGATCAAGAGAGAAGTAGATGACGTCGTCAGAGAGATCGTCAAGAACCCGCGGGATCACTCACAGGTGTTGAGGAAGCTGTGCAGACTCTGCAGGGTCATACGGCAGGAAGCGCTGATATGCGACGAGTGTAAGAAGCTGTCGCCGGCACTCCAAGATCTTGACTGCACCCTCTGCCGGTGAAAGCAAGACCCCTCAAGATAGAACGGGGCGAGGGGCAGCTCTACTTCGAGAATTTCTTTGCGATCTTCTCTTTCACTTCGTTGAAGTGGTCTGGGAGGTCCTCCGGCTTCAGGTCGTGCTTAGAGTACTTCACGAATGTTTTTTTGCCTTTCTCCGGGGTTGATGACAGCAGCTTGGCGTAGGTGGCGATGTGGTTTCCTCTGATCCGTGCCTCCTCAGGCAGCATCTCTTCGCTGTGAGGCACTTTCAAGCCAGCGTCGATCCCTCCCTTCAACGCGGCGAAGACTCTGGATCCTCTGCTTGCCCTTCTCAAGCCGATGTCTAAGATCGCTTCGCTGACCCCTTTGCTGAGCGACCGTGAACCGGCGAGGAAGCCGGTGAGGTAAGCGGCGGGGAGGTTCCCGCACCCGCCTTTCCAGCCGTAATTCCTAGTCAGCTCTTTCGAGTAGGCTGACGCGAGGACCTTGTCTCCTGCGGAGGTCGCTTCCACGATCTGGACGAAAATATTCTTGTTTGTCGGTCGTGCCACCATCCGCGCCGCGCCGGAGACAACGTACGCCCGCCGTTTCCTGTAGTCGGTCTTCTGCTCACGGCGTCGTCTGAAGGGAAGGTTGTAGACGGATCTGCGCGTCATTCTCTGCTCACCTCTGCTAGAAGACGTAGGCGAGGAGTTGCCCCCCTACCTTCTGATCTCTCGCCTCCTTGTGAGATGCCACGCCGCGGGGTGTCGTGAGGATGAGGATGCCGATGTCCCGTGCAGGGAGATAGCGTTTCTCCCAGTCCATGATCTCGTCAACCTGTACCGAGAAGTTAGGCCTGATGACGCCGCACCTGTTTACCCTGCCGAGAAGCTGAACTTTGAACTTGCCTGATCTGCCGTCATCGATGAACTCGAACTCGCCGATGTAGCCGTTCTTCTGCATGACTCGCAGAACCCTGCCGACCAGTTTTGAAGCTGGCCATATGATGCACTCGCGTTTTCTCCGTGTCTCGTTGTTGTAGATGGTTGAGAGGGCGTTGGACAGTGGGTTGAGGGATGTCATAAACCTTGACCTCCATTCTTGCTTTGCTGTCAACCCGCAGCCAGTTTCAGGGCTGGCTTGTCCTCTCCGACGACGAAGACGTAGTCGCCTTGGGTTTGGAAGAGGTTGCCTTGCGGGTCCTCGACCGCCACGAGGGTGGGCTGTGTGGCTGTTCCTTTGATGATCTGTCTTATTCTTCCTTCTCTGCCCAGGTTTCCGCCGTTGACGACAATGACGTACGCCCCTTCGGCGAACCTGAAGTGCTTGACGACGGTGTTATCGGGTACCTTCACTAACAGAGTGTCGAGGGTGTGATAGACGTCCTCGGTGGGCCTCCTGGTGTCTTTCACCTTTATCAGAATGTTCTTTCCATCGTGCGTGTTCAGCTGGATGCGCCCCTCTCTGACGCTGGTCTTGTTTTCGATCCGGCACATCTTGAGATCTCTTTCTTCTGCCGGAACCTCAAGTAGGCGGAGGCCTTTCCTGAGGATCGGTAAGACCCGGAAGGTTGAGTTGGCCTCGGGGATAGCGACAACGTCCATGATCCCCAGGGGGAACTTGACGTCTCTTCTTGCAACCCCGTCGACGGTGATCTTGCCTTCCGAGATGACGATCTTGGCCTCCCGCGCTGTCTTCGCGTAATGGAAGATGTCGCGGATGGCGATCGCCAGCGGGATGCTGGACGCGGCCGGGTGCGGCCCTGCGCGGGGCTTAAAAGTCCACTTGTTGACCTTTATGGAGATCGGCAGATGTTTGGGGGCGGGCAGCCTCTTGAGGTGGCGTGATCCTCCCTTCTTTCCCATACTACTTCTCCTTCTCTTTTGTCCTTTCTAATGCGTGGGCGCGGAGCTTGTCGTCGAGGTTTATGCTCGTCAGAATGACGTTCGAGGGCGTGATGGCTATCTTGACGGTTTGCCCGGAGACCTGTTCGCGGGTGATGCCTTCGAGATAGATCCGCTGGGACTTCTTGTCGATCTCAGAGATCTTGCCTTCGACCCCCGCGAAGTCGCCTCGCACGACTTTTACCGAGTCTCCCTTTCGTACAGGGAAGGAGCGGCGCCCATATCTTTGCATGAGATCTTCCGAGAGGTGGACTGAGAGCAGCTTCCGCTGCACGTGGGAGGGCGCGGTGTAGAGGGCTTTTCGCTGCTTCGACGGTTTTGACGAGGTTACCTGTATCAACTCCTGCAACTCCTCTCCATCATTCACAGCAGGCCTAGCTTGACGGCGAGGTCTGACGCCTTGTACTCGGGCGCGAGCTTGACGTAGGCCTTCTTCTTCCCGGTGGGGGTGACACAGGTGTTGACTCTGTCAACCTTAACCTGGTATAGCTCTTCGACGGCCGATTTGACGGCGTCCTTTCCCGCCCTCGTGTCGACGATGAAGGTAATCTTGTTCTCTGTTTCGATCAGCTTCATCGAATCCTCTGAGATGAGCGGGTAGGAGATGACCTTTAGCGACTCGATCCGCGTCATGACGGTCGCGCTCTCGATGCCGTTTCACCCAGCGTCTTGATCGCCGACTCAGACCAGACGGTCAGCCTGCCGGGGTGCGTCCCCGGAGCTAGGATTTCGGAGTTTAGGTTCTTTACCTTGACGACGCTGACCCCCATGATGTTTCGCGCAGCGTTGGCTATCCCCTGATCCTCGTTTATTACAAGCAGAGGGCCCACGCCGTGCCTCTTTGCTCTTCCTCGCATCTTGCCCTTTCCCGCGCGTACTTTGAGGCTGTCGCCGACGCGCTCCACATCCATCCACACGCCGAGACTCTGAAGGATCCTTCTGGCCTCTTGCGTCTTGCTGACCTTCTGGATCTCATCTGAGACTACGAGGGGTAGCGACAGCTTCTCGTCAAAGACGTGCCCGCGCCTGCTGACGTAATCCTTATTGGCTGTGGCGGCGATCGCGGATCCTATCGCACTCAACCTCTCTTTCCTGTTGATCTTCTTGCGGAAGATCTTCTCCGGGGTCGGGGGGAAGACGGCACGTCCTTTGACGGTGCTGGGCGCGAAGGCTGCTTGGCCGGATCGGGCGTACCTCTCGCCTTTTACGCGGGGAACACGAGCTAGCGCATGCCCCACGCCGTAGGATTCCGCCGACGTCCTCTTGCCCGCCATCGGGTCTCTTCCTTGGGGCTGCACCTTGTGAGACTGCAGGGCGAGCACTGCCCTCTTGATGAGGTCGGGCCTGATCTCTGCGCTGAAGACGGCTGGGAGGGGGATCTCGCCTTTCGGCTTGCCCTCCAGATCGTAGACCCGGGCCTTGCTTGCTTTCATAGCGTCTGTCTCCTAGCCTCCTTGCTTTGAGTCGAGGTTGATCTGCTCTATCTTCAGGTTCGGTTCGGTCTGTGCAGGAGATCTCGCTGCGTATCGTAGAGTGATCATTCTTTTGACTGCGCCAACGACGCTGCCTTTGAGCATGACGTAGTCGGTGTTCACTACGCCGTACTTGACGAATCCGCCCTTGGGCGTGACGTCTGCACCGTTGCTCCCAATCTTCATAACCTGCTTGTTGTACTCAGTCCGTTGATGGAATCCCATCTGCCCCGCCCGGGGCACGGTTCTCATCACGTAGTGGGGATGCCATGGGCCTAGGGTTCCCACGCCGCGGACTCTCTTGCGTGCCTTGTGGTGAAGCTTCGCAACCCCGAACCGTTTCACGGGTCCTTGGAATCCTTTGCCTTTTGAGACAGCGATGACGTCGACCATCTGCCCCTCTTGGAAGATCTCAGGCGCCTTGACCTCTTTGCCGAGCTTCTCCGTCGCGTAGGCGAACTGCGCCTTGACATCCCCCCCGCCAAGCTGCACCTCGAGGATTCGAGGTGTCTTGGCTCCTTTTCCCGCGAGCCGTGGCTGAGTGGTTAAGAGGAGAGTGAGGCGAGCCAGTCGGTCCAGAGAGGTCTCAAGCTTCTTCAGACCCTCTTGAGACTTGGGTTTTTCGGGTGCCGTGATGAGGCGAGCGAGATCTTTAGGCGGGTTCTCCATCCATGCCTCTGCGAACGCGTTCTGGCCTTTGCCCGCTTCTACATATCCGCGCAGGCCGAAGACAACCAT
>CAYSNV010000059.1:0-6462 GCA_964432545.1 uncultured Candidatus Bathyarchaeia archaeon
ACAAGACCCAGCTCTGTACGACATCTATGAGTGCGCAGGCGCTGAAGAACCTGGGAACATGACCTTCGGCACAACCATCATACACCCAGGCAAGATCGGGAACGAGTACTACATGTCAAAGGGTCACTTCCACGCCGTGGACTCTGCCGAAGTCTACCTAGGACTCACAGGGAAAGGCCTTCTCCTCCTCCAGAACAGGAATGGCGATTTCACGAGCACCGAATTGGAGAAAGGAACTGTTGTGCACATCGCCCCGGGCTGGGCGCATCGATCAGTCAACACAGGCAAAGAAGAGTTCAGCTACTTCTTCGTCTACTTCTCTAACGCAGGTCATGACTACGAGAGCGTCAAAAGAACTGGCCTCAAGAAACTAGCGCTGGAAAAGGATTCCGGATCCGTCTTGGTCGACAATCCAAACTACAAGGAGAAGTAGAGTAGAGAACCGGCCTCACTGGAATCGACAGACACTAGAAGTCTGGACTTCTTCATTACGTGGAATACACTCCCCTGGAGGAAGAGCCCGTTATGCGCGAACTGTTTGGCTACTGTGGGAAAGAGATACGAATCAACTTGACAAGCGGTAGGATAGCGGTCCATGATGTTCAAAAGGAGTTGTATGAGAAGTACATCGGAGGCAGAGGACTTGCCGCCAGAGCCTATTTTGACGAGGTCACGCCCTCAACCACCCCTCTGGAGCCCGACAACAAGATTATCCTGTTCACCGGGCCTGTGACGGGAACCCCCATCTTCTCAAGCTCCAAGTCGGTGCTGGTCACCAAATCTCCTTTAACAGGAATATACCTGACCACGAACGCAGGCGGATACTTCGGGGATGAACTGAAGTCCGCGGGATATGATGGTCTGATAGTCGAGGGGAAAGCTAGGTCCCCTTCCTACATCTCGATCGTCGATGACTCTATAGAAGTCAAAAAGGCCGACCATATCTGGGGGAAAGATGCGTCTGAATCCCAAGAAATCGTCAAAGATGAGATAGGCCACAGAGACACTCACGTGATCTCTATCGGCCCTGCCGGGGAGAAGCTTACCAGCTTCGCCTCCGTGGCGTGTGATGACAGAGCCTTCGGACGCGGCGGCGCCGGCGCTGTGCTGGGCTCAAAGAATCTGAAAGCTATCGGGGTAAGCGGGAGCGGTGCAATAAGGGTAGCCGACCCTGACGAACTCCGAAAGAGGTTGCGGGACGCGGTTCCTTTGCTGAAAGAGACGACACAGAGCCACACGAAGTATGGCACACTGCAGTACGTTGAGATCCTCTATGAACTAGGGGCGTACCCGCTCCTGAACTACCAGAGGACGACAGCGGAAGAGATGCGAGGTCTCATCGACGAGATGTTCAGAAGAAAGACCGTCAACACCAGATGTTACGGCTGCCCAGTCGCCTGCGGCAAGCTATTCGAAATCGACGGGGGGAAGTACGCCGGCGGCAAATCGAGACCGGAATACGAGACTGTCTGGTCATTGGGACCTCACTGCGGGATCTTCAACCTCGATGCCATCCTTTCAAGAAACCTTGTCTGCAATCAATGTGGGGTCGATGCTATTACGGCGGGTTATATGACCGGCTTCGCCATGGAGTTGTACTCTAGAGGACTTCTGACGAAGAAAGACACCGATGGCTTGAAGCTGGATTTCGGAGACGTGGAGGAGTCGATGGAACTCCTGAAGATGATCGTCGAGCGAAGGGGGGTGGGAGACGTGCTTGCCCGTGGGTCAAGGGCAGCCGCGGAGAAGATAGGGCGCGGAGCCGAAAAGTACGCGATGCATGTGAAAGGGATGGAGCTTGTCGGTTACGAGCCCCGCGCGTTCTATGGCATGGCGTTAACGTATTCCACCTCAACGAGAGGGGCCTGCCACAACGTGGGTGGCTGGACGATACGTGACGAGCTCATAAAGAAGACCTACGACCGCTACGCGCTCAAGGGAAAGGGACGGCTCGTAAAGATACTTCAAGACATCCGCGCCTACATCGACTCACTGGGCGTATGCACTATTCCGAGAAGAAGTCTCGGTCTCTCGGACAAGCCGAATGAGGGGCTGATCAACCTTATCACCGGAATGGATTTCAGAGGAAAACTGGTGCTGATCGGAGAGAGAATCTACAACCTCGAACGGCTCATACTCAACAGGGAGAATATCACGCGGAAAGACGACGCGCTCCCTGAGCGAATGCGCAGGGAACCTCTACCGGATGGAATGGCGAAAGGACACGTGATAACCGACGTGATGTTCAAAGAGATGCTGGATGAATACTATCGAGAGAGAGGTTGGAACAGGAACGGCCAAGTAACTACAGACACGCAGGCAAGATTGGGAATCCTATAATTGGTGCGTGTCCCACAAAGCCCGGAGCCCGTCAAGTCATTTCTTCAGCCGTAAGCTGTGGCTTTTCAAGACCTCCTTATTCACAACGAATTCTGGTATTTCACCATGGAGCGCTTTCACGATATTCTCAGCGGCCAGTAGATCCATTCGTCTTATTGCTTCTATCGTGTATGCTCCGATGTGGGGGGTCAAGATCACGTTTTCCATCTCGAACAGCGGGTGGTTGAAGTCCGGCGGTTCGGTGTCAAAAACGTCTAGCGCGGCTCCCGCTACTTGACCGCTATTTAGCGCCTCCACTAATGCATCCGTGTCGAGGATGCCGCCTCTAGCGGTGTTGACAATGTATACGCCTTTCTTCATCGAAGCGATCTCCTTTCTTCCGATCAATCCCTTTGTTTCAGGCGTGAGTGGCAGGTGAATGGAGATTACATCCGATTCTCTTAACAGAGAATCCAAAGGTCTATAGGTCAATTCAAGCTTATCCTCCAGATCTGGGACTCTCTTCCTTTTCACGTAAAGTAGTTTCATTCCGAATCCTTTTGCTCTTTTGGCGACTTCTGTTCCTATCGAACCTAGACCTACAATCCCTAGAGTCTTTCCAGCCAGCTCTCTGCCAAGGAATTTCAACCCTTCCCACTTTTTGGATTTCAAAGATGCGTCGGCATCTGGTATCTTTCTTACAAGCGATAGCATTAGCGCCATCGTGTGGTCGGCGACGGCTATGGTATTGACATCTGGCGTGTTCGTTACGATGATGCCGTTCTCAGTGGCGGCGTTAAGATCAATAGCATCTACACCTATCCCATGACGGCTCACAACCTTCAATCTTCCCGCGGAACCCAAAACGTTTGCGTCGCAAACATCGTTTCCCAGCAACGCTGCCTCTGCATCCATGAGACTTTCTCGTAGCTCGTCGGAGTTTAAAGCCCTCCCATGCGGATTCCTTACGATCTCCCCCTCCTTTTGGAGAAGTTCAATTCCGTCATTGACTACTCTTCCGAACGATCGAGACGCAATAAATATCTTCGTCATCCTGCCCACGGGTCCCACTCTATTGCAGCCAATAACATTTAAAAGCTTTCTGAAAAGGCGCATCAAAGGAGCTATTACAGTCTCAAGCAGCCGCGAGACTTCCACGTATGGGACAGTATCCTTTGGTGAGCTTCTCTAGCGCGTCTCCTTTCTTATTTGAGGCTGACTCTTCAGCCTGATGAACAGAGTCGCATGGAGCGCGCTAGCGTGGTGCGAAATTCAGACTTAAATATCCTTAAATAGATTAAAATTTACTAAATTACGGTATGTCTGTAGGTTCTGCTCTTGAGTTATTGGCTTCCGCTTTATCTGAGGGCGGTAAGCCTTCGCCCAAGACCTTGAGGGGGTTGATGGAAGCTACCGGGCTATCCAGGGTTACCGTGTTGAAATATGTTAAGAGCCTGAGGAACCAGAGGTTGATCACGGAGAAGACGTTGATTCAGGGCCGTGGAAGGCCTAGACTCCTCTTTCAGCCGTCTAAGACATTTCTGAGGATGACCTCAGCTGTAAAGCAGGAGGAGGAGCCCATCCTCATTAGGTTCGAGAAGCTGAAGACCCTCTGCAGGCACGCAAAAGGCGGTCGATGCAAAAAGACGTTGAGATCCTGCAGAATAGACTTGTGCCCTTTAACCATCAAATAAGAGGATAATAAGATCAATTAAAATCTATTAAAGTAAAACAAAGTCTACATTTAGCAAGAGGCTGGCGCGCTCAGCTGATCGTTAGCAGTCTCGACCTGTGGAATTCCTCCCTCAAATCGAAATATAGTCTTTTATAGATAGAATATAAGTCATCATAAACCTCCTCATTCCTCTTGTCCTGGTATATTGTTTCTTCCGTGAACACCATGTTTCTTATAGCTGTTGGGAAATCCTTGTAATAATCAATGCCAACAGCCGCGAAAATCGAGGAACCTAAGCTTTCAACATCAAAGGCACGCATTGTTGTAACTGGCTTGTGAGTCGTATCTGCTAGAATACGTTTGTAGAGTCTTAATCTCATCCAACCACCAACTACCCTCATCTCATGAAGGTCTACCCCAAGTGCCCGCTCCATTACCTCAATTCGCTGTCTGACACTGAAGGAAACACCCTCCAGTATCGCCCTAATGAAATGCCTTCTTTGATGTTCCAAAGTGATCCCAAAGAACAACCCCTTGGAAGAGGGGTCCCATATGGGGCTTCTCTCACCCTTAAGGTAGGGAAGAAAAATCAAGCCTCTGGAGCCCGCCTCAGCCTTCTCTGCCTCATCGTCAAGAAGAGTGACGGGACTCAGTCTAGATTTCCTCGATCTCTTCACCTGCCTCTCGGCGAAATTATCTCTGAACCATTGAAGACATATTCCTCCTCCGCTTGACCCTCCGATCATCATCCACTTCCCGTCGATTGGGCTAACGTAGGTAGCTAACCTGCAATCCCGATCGACTGCTAGCTTGTTTATGCAAGTTGCTACATCTGACGCCGTGGCCATTTTGTTATAAGCTAAGCCCTCGTCTACCACCCCTGATCCAATCATGTTGGCGATACTGTCCCCGCTACCGGCCACGACGGGGACTCTATGTCTTAGCCTTAAGTTCTTTAGCACGCCGGTCTCGATTTCGCCCACCACGTCTGACGAATTCACAAGCCTTGGGATCTTGTCGATGGGAATGCCAACCTCGTTGAGCAAATCTAAGGCGTAATCCCTCTTGTTCAAGTCTATGAATCCTGCGGTCGAAGCCAGTGGTATATCACTTATACATTCGCCAGTTAGCTTCAGGACCACGAAGTCTTTGGGCTGTAGAAAAACTGCGCTCTCCTCGAATATCTTGGGACGAGTCTCCTTAAGCCACATTATTTTGAATAGTAGGTAGAATGGATTGGCAACTATTCCGGTCTTCTTGTTGATTTCACGTTCTCCAAGGACTTCTTTCACTCTATTCGCTTGTTCAACTCCTCTCATATCCAACCATGTGATGCAGGGATGAAGGGGTCTTCCTTTTCCGTCTATCGGTATCAACCCGTTCGTTTGCCCGCTCACCCCAACCCCGCTAATCACACAGTTCTCTGAATTCGAACCCCTCACGCACTCTCTCATCGCCTCAGACGCTGCTCTCCATAGATCATCAGTACTCTGCTCCACTGCGCCACCTTCAACATTCAACTCACATTGCCGGCGGGATTCCACCAAGGGTATCCCACGCTCATCAAAAATGGTTGCTTTGACATTAGTCGTACCAACATCCAAACCCAAGAAACCTTCCAAAGAAGGACCTCCTACGATAGACGTGAACTTCGAATTAGTAACTCTTCACTTCATTCGAAGATTTAAGATGCATGGAGTGCGGGCTTGGGCAAAACCCCTAATGAGACTGTGCGAAACCATCCCAAGACGGAAGCCATGCCTGCAAGTGCGCGCTAATTGTCGAGAACGCTTGTCCGGATGTAGGGTATGGTGAAGACGGTAGCGTAGTCCTGAGTCTTTGGTGTAGTGAAACCAGCTTCCATCATTTTGCGCGCTCTCGTAAGAGTCAAGGGCCGAGAGCCTAGGAACCTGCGCACACACGTGTCCCAACATGACCTGGACCAATCGAGCCACAAGAGCCGTTTTCTCGTCTAAACAGTTACTGCGTTACCCAGCATCGGGCAAGGACTCCTGCGATCAGGATTCTAAGAATCCCAGAGGCCTGATTTGACAGCTAGAACCAGGTGGAGTATCGCCAGCAAAGATCTGCTCCATCACTTTGTGGGCCCGGCCGGATTCGAACCGGCGACCAACAGGTGTCCCCCTGCTGGGGTTATGAGCTTCGACGCGATTCTGTCGCTCTAACCATGCTGAGCTACGGGCCCCCGATCCTACCCTATTTCTGCAAGGCGTCTTAAAAGTTTTGGTCCATGTTCTGTGGAATTCGGATTCGCCCACAGACCAAGGATCGTTAAGGTTTAAATAATCAGGCCGCATCTGTGACATAGATGCCGCCGAGTTTGAGCCGCCGTTTACCTCATCTCCGAGGTGGGCGCGAGCTCAGTGGTAGAGCAGCTGACCCGGCTCATCCGAGGCTGAAGCTGTTAACCAGTTGGTCAAAGGTTCGAATCCTTTCGGCGGCGCCAA
>CAYSNV010000060.1:0-6367 GCA_964432545.1 uncultured Candidatus Bathyarchaeia archaeon
CGTTGATCATATCTCTCAGAAAATGGAGTATATGGGGCGCAAATCCGAGATGAACATCTATCACATCACCTATGGACCAGCTGCAAAAGAGGTCTACCTACATTTCTGGGGTTGCAACTTCAGCTGTAAAGCCTGTCTATGCAAGAAGGAGATCCACGACTGCCATTTAGAAGAGACGAGGGATGCTATTTACGATGTAAACAGGAGAAGTGAAGCTCCTGATAGATTCTTAGGTTTAGATCAGGTCGTCGAGAAATTGGAGAACATAGATTTCGAGCGTGCCGTTTTCATGGGCGCTGAACCTACCATAGACCCCCAATTACCCGCTCTAGCGGGGATAATTCATGAAAAGTTTAAAGCGGAGAATACATTGCTGACCAATGGGTACGTCGTCCCGTCATTAGATCATGTAGACGAGGTCGTTCTGAGCATAAAAGCATACACGGATGATATACACCTCCAATACACGGGACGCGCCAATAGGAGAGTACTTGAGAACTTTGTCAAGCTCCATCAGATGGATATAATTTTAAGATCTGAAAGCGTATACATACCAGAATACATCGAGGAAAAGGAGATTGCTAAGATCACCAAGTTCATCTCTAAGGTAGATCCGAACGTACCATACAGGATCGACCCCTATCTCCCAGTGTATGGAAATCCCTGGAGGCCGCCTACAGATCGGGAACTCATCGAAGCGGTCAAAATAGCCAGCAAATACCTGAATAACGTCACATACCTAAAATGTAGGCAGAAATTACTATACGAAGTTCACAGAGTCTTCTAGACTGCAACAACATCTTATTGTTGATCTTAAGAGCGCGCGCTCCTAGTTCAGTGTACGCCCGGTCCACCACCTTAAGAGCAGACTCTTTTGGCACATTTCGATGCGAATTTTAGGCTTATTCTTTGCTACTGACTTAAGAATAGGGATGTGGTTACCACATAGAGAGGTATGGTAGCCCCGGGGGAGGTTCGAATTCGGTTTAGGGGCATTAAAACTGTGCAAATTCGCGTCTGGAATGGCGGACCCGCGTGTGCTTGGAGCATTTTTACTGCTAAATTCGGTATCGAAAATTAAAATTTTAGATCATTTCCAGACAAGAATCAGATAGGAATTGGTTCTTATTACTAATTTCAAATTGAATATGCAGTTTCATCTTGAACGCAGGATGAATACTATAGCGGATGGTAAGACTTGTAAACTGAACAGATATTTCGGTCTTATCTTCGAAAAATCTATTAGAGAAGAAGGTAGTTATGATCAAACGGGAAAATGCCACAAATCCTTATCGCATATTCTAGGAGCGTAGTAGCGCGCGCGCTGATAAGCACTATCAGTTCTGAGTCGCCTTTCTTCATGGCATGCTCTGGTTTCGCTTCGAGTCGGCTCAGATGCTTTCTAACATTGTCGATCATCCTCGAATACTTCCTATAGTTAACTGTCTCCACTTTGACTAGGTTGTTTTCGATGGCTTCGTTGATCGCTTCAGCTGATTTGGTGACCTTGTCAGTTAATTGCTCAGAACTTCTCCGAATCTCTCTGGCAAGTCTCTTAGGTTCCTCTATAAGCTCTTTCGCTATCGCCCTCGGAATCAGAACTTCGTAACCTTCATCCTTCCTCTGCTTCAGATACCCTTCCAGTGCTCCTCTTCTACTCAGAACTATGAGGATTGAGGAATCGACTACGAGCTTTCTACTCATTGAGTAGCGCCCGTTTCGTCCAAGAGCACGACGAACTCATAGTAGGTTATTCCCAGAGTTGAGGCGGCCTGCCGATAAGTCATCTTGCCCGTGTTCACTTTCTCCGCTACTTGGCTGAATCGCCTCATACCGCCATCACCAAATCTAGCTTTGTAAAGGTTTAGGATGCTCCGCTCTTCGTATATCTCCATCAGCTTTTTTGGCGAGACCTCAAGGCTGAAATCGCCTGGATAATACAGTCTAGTTTTGTTTTTTACCTCGCTCCTCACAACTCTCGCAGCCTCAAGCTCCCGTAGATACTTGTAAACGGTTGGGAGTGGGTAACCAAGGTGTTTGCCGAGATCCTCAGCCCTTTCCCCTCTATGCCTGGTAAGGTGGGCAATTATTCTGGCTTTGTTCGGATTCCCGACCTCTTTGAGGATGGATGCCGTTCTTTCAGACATATAGGTCATTTAACAAAATATATAATGTTAACTATTTAACCTTTTGGCGGGCCCGCGGGGACTTGAACCCCGGACCTCCGGCTTTGCTCGGCCACCCCTTAGAGGGCCAGCGCTCTATCCGACTGAGCTACGGGCCCGTTCGTGTGCGGGTCTTAGCAGCCTGTGGCTATTAAAGACTTTTCCGCGGGTGCGGTGTCATTCTATGTGGATGGCGGGGCGGTAAGGCGCGGCGAGGCTTGCTCGGTTCTTGGGGTCGACCCTTCTCTCGTCCTCTTCCCTGTAGACCTCGACCTGTGCTTTGAACTCAGTCTGGAGGAGGCTTGCAGCGGTTTTGACCGTCGTGTATTCGTCGATGGTGAGGGTGAGGTGCCTCTGTTGGAGGTCGGGGGGCATGGTGGAGACGTTCTTGTAGAGGGTCTGGATGAGTTTGGTGGCTTCTTTGCCTCTGCTTCGGATTTCGGGGTCCGCTGTCGCTGTCTTCATGAGGGATCCTTGGTCCAGCCGGTTGCCGGCTGCGAGTTCGAGCGCCATCCGGTAGACCTTTCGTTTCCACTCGGCGCATGTGTAGAAGCGGATCGTTGCGGGGGTTATGCCTGTTGCCTTAATGATGTTCTGGGTGTCTTCGATCAGCGCTTTGAGCAGGGTGACGGATTCCTCGACCTCGGGGTTGACGAGGGCGGGGTCGTGTTGGGGCCATCTGCTTTGGGAGATGAAGCCCTTCTCCCCGAACATGCTCCACAGTTCTTCGCAGATGAAGGGCGTGAAGGGGGCGAGGAGCTGGAGGCGGGTCTTGAAGACGTGTCTGAGAACTCGCTGGGCGAGGAGTTTCTCCTGGAGGGTTTTGGCCGCGGTGGCTTGTTTCATGTACCATTGGATGTCCTGGTCGAGGTTGTAGAAGACGTGCTGGACGGCGTCTCTGACCCGGAGGCTCTCGAGGGCGTCGGTCGCCCCTTTTATGACGGCTTGGAGGCGGCTGAGCAGCCACTTCTCCCACAGCCCATATTCAGCCCCTGCGTGTTCAGGGGTTTCGGCGAGGAGTTCAAGGCTCTGGGTGTAGAGGCGTTCGAGGCGCTCCCTGATGCTGCGGGCGAGGGTGGGGCTGAAGTCGGCGTCTTGGAGAAGGCCTGAGGTGGCGAGGATGGCGAGGCGGAGCCCGTCGGCGCTGTAGGTTTCGATGCCGTCTCTGATGGGGATGATGTTGCCGAAGGATTTGGACATCTTCTTTCCCTCCATTAGGACGCTGCCGTTGACGACGATCTGTCGGGGCCAGAGGGGTCGGGGGAAGATGGCGACGTGGTTGAAGATGAAGAAGGTGAGGTGGTTGGGGATGAGGTCTCGCCCTGAGTGGCGGCTGTCGAGGGGGTAGAAGTACTGGAACTCTTCACGCATCTTGTTCAACGCGTCAGCGCTGACGCCTGAGCGTGCTGAAACGTCTTCCGGCGCTCCTTTCCCAAGGAAGACGTAGTCGAAGACTTCGCGGGTGAGGTGGTCCGGGCTAATCTGACGCTCCTTGATGTGCCCTGCGATGGTGTAGTAGGCCATGTAGATGACGGAGTCGGAGAGGCTTTCGATGATCCAGGATCTATCCCACGGGATCTTGGTGCCGAGGCCTTCCCGGCGGGCGCAGGCCTTCTCTTTAAGCCACCCGATGGTGTAGGCGAATTCAGGTTTGATCTCGCTGGGGGTGACCGTCATCGCGTCGAGGCATTCGGTGGCGAGCTTCTTCCAGTCGGGGTCGCCGTAGTTGATGAACCACTGGTTCTCGAAGACCTTGACCGCGCATTCAGCGCCGCAGCGGCAGATCACGGGTTTGTTGAGGATCTCATACATCTTGTCGGCTTTCTTCGCTTGGAGGAAGTCGTCGATGAGCTGGTTCTTCGCGGCGCTCACAGGGAGGCCGGCGTACTTGCCGGCGACCTCGGTCATCACCCCGGTGTGGAACTCTTTGCGGTAGATCTCCTCGGTCGCGTCCTCTAGCTTGGGGTCAGACTGGCTTTTGATGTTTCTTTTCACGACCGCGTCTCGCGCCGGTACGTCGCTGTAGCCTTCAACCCTGATCAGCGGGAGAGGCTTGATCGCCTCGATGTCTGCGCGGGTTAGCCCGTAACGGGCGAGTTCTTCCGTGTTGGCTTTCAGGTCTTCGAGCGCTTGGTAGTCGTAGGGCGCGTGGGCTGGGACTGACATCACGACGCCGGTGGCGTGGGCGGGGTCAACGAAGGCTGCCGGGAGGAGGGGCATGCCAGCTCCTGTCGCAGGGTTCTTCACGGTCTTGCCGACGAGGGTGGCTCCTTTGAACTCGGATTCCACGTGGGCTCTCCTGTTGAGCAGCTGCAGCTTCTCTGCCGCCCTTTTGCTGATGATCCAGGTCTCGTTTTCGACTTTCGCCCGGGCGTAGTCGGCCTGGGGGTTCACCCATATGTTCGTGACGCCGAAGACCGTTTCGGGTCTGAGGGTCGCGGTCGGCATGAACGCGCCGTCAAAGATGAACTTGAGGAGGGTGAACTCTTCGATCTGGGGCTCCACGTCGCCGACCGTGTCGTGCTGGCCGACGGGGTTGCCGCAGCGGGGACACCATCCGACAGGGTGGCTTCCCCGGGTGATTAGCCCCTTCTCCTTGAGCGTCTCGAACTGCCACTCGATGAAGCGGCTGTACTGGGGGTCGATGGTGGTGAACTCGCGCCGCCAGTCGATGGAGTAGCCGAGCGCTTTCATCCCAGCCTTGATCTCCTGGTGGAAGTAGCGGGCGATGTCCACCGGCTCATAGAGCTCAGGTATCTTCTCTTTCGGCACATGGTAGATGCGGGTGAACGTGTCCAGAAGCTCTTCGTCCTGCTCTTGCAGGCGTTTCGCCATCGCCAGCACAGGTGTCCCTGTGTAGTGGAAGGCCATGGGGAACAGGACGTTGTACCCTTGCATCCGAAGAAAGCGGGCGTAGACGTCTGTCAGCGTGTACGTTCTGCCGTGGCCGATGTGCTGGGGGGAGTTGGGGTAGGGGTAGGCGACGGTGAGGAAGAACTTTCTCTGGCCGGGTTTGAGGTTGGCCACGAAGATGTGGTGCGTCTCCCAGAGGCTAAGCCACTTCTGTTCCAGCTTCCTCCAGTCGAGTTTCTCGGGGCGCGTCACTTTGCAAGTTGCCTCGCAACGATCTCTTCAGCCCGGCGTAGCGCTTCATCAGCCATCTCGACCTTGGACCCCCCTCCCTGGCCAAAGTAGGGTTTTCCTCCGCCTCCCCCGTCAACGATCTGGGCGAGCTCTCGGGAGATCTCGCCGGCGTGGGCGCCTTTCTCCTGGGCCTTGGGTCCCGCGGAGACGAAGATCCGGAGGGTGCCGTCTCTTGCGATAATGACTGCGACAGCTTCAGGGTTGGTCTCGGTGATCTTGCTGGACAACAGGATCATCGCCTTCTCGTCCGCCGTCTCTTTCACAAGGGTGACGAGTTTGACCCCGCTGATCTCTTTGGTGGATTTGACAGCCTCAGCGGCTTCCTTGTCCGCCGTCTCGGCCTGGAAACGTTCTATCGCCTTGCGGCACTCCCGTTCCCGCTCCATGAGGGTTTGCACAGCCTCGGGGAGCTTTTCGACGGGGGTGTCGATGGTCTCTGCAATCTGGGAGAGGAGGGTGTCCTTCTCCTGGATGTAGTCGAGGGCCTGTTCGCCGGTAGCGAAGATGAGGCGTTCGACGCCGTCTTGGGGCCGCTCCACCTTCAGGATCTTGATGATGCCGACCTCGCCGGTTCTGCTGCAGTGGGTGCCGCCGCAGGCTTCCGTGTCCCATCCTTTGATGTTGACGATACGGATCTCCCGTCCGGGCACGGCACCGCCCTGGTAGATGCGGAAGCCGAATTTCTTCTCAGCCTCTTGACGGGACATCCATGCGAACTCAACAGGCAGGTCGGCGGTGACGGTGCGCATGGCGATTTTCTCGATCTCGGCGACCTGCTCGGGGGTGAGGTGACGGTAGTGGGAGATGTCCAGCCGGCTTTTCTGCTCCTCTTTTCTGGCGCCTGCCTGCCAGGCATGTTCTCCTAGGATTCGTCGGGCGGCGCCGATGAGGATGTGGGTGGCGGTGTGGTGCCGCATCAGACTCCTCCGCCGCTCAGGTTCGACGAATCCTTCGACCTCCTCATTGACAGTGGGAGGACGGCCATCGACGGCATGGACGACGACGCCGCCAATCTTTTGGACGTCGGTCACTTGGACCGTTTTGTCCCCGTACTTGAG